>DASXNC010000439.1:0-3706 GCA_036495325.1 Steroidobacteraceae bacterium | reverse complement strand
GATCGACTTCGGCGTCTTTCCGACCGTGCTCCTGCTCGCGACGCTGCTGCGCCTGGCGCTCAACGTCGCCTCGACGCGCGTGGTCCTCCTGCACGGCCATGCCGGGCCGGGGGCCGCGGGGAAAGTCATCCAGTCCTTCGGCGAGTTCGTCATCGGCGGCAACTTCGCCGTCGGCGTGATCGTGTTCGTGATCCTCACGATCATCAACTTCGTCGTCGTGACGAAGGGCTCGGGGCGCGTCTCGGAAGTGAGCGCGCGCTTCACCCTCGATGCCATGCCCGGCAAGCAGATGGCGATCGACGCGGACCTCAACTCCGGACTCATCACGCAGGACGAGGCGCGCCTGCGCCGCACCGAGGTGCGGGCCGAGGCGGATTTCTACGGCTCCATGGACGGCGCGAGCAAGTTCGTGCGCGGCGATGCGATCGCGGGCATCCTCATCCTCTTCATCAACATCGCGGGCGGGCTCGCCGTCGGGGTCATGGGGCATGGCCTCGCGCTTGCCGATGCGGCGCGCACCTACACGCTGCTCACGATCGGCGACGGCCTCGTCGCGCAGCTTCCCGCGCTGCTGCTCTCGACGGCCGTCGCAATCATCGTCACGCGCATGTCCGGCAGGCAGGACATGGGCGGGGAAGTGACACGACAGCTGTTCGGCCACCCGCGCACGCTCGCCGTCGCCTCGGGCTTGCTCGCCGCGATGGGTCTCGTGCCCGGCATGCCGAACGTCGCGTTCCTCACGATCGCCGCGCTTTGCGGCTCGGGCGCCTACGCGATTCGCTCGCGCAGGCTCCGGCGCGAGGCGGCGGCGCAAGCCGCGCCGGGCGGCACGCAGCCCGCGGTGCCGTCCCCGGAGAAGGAGCTCTCCTGGGAGGACGTGCGGCCGGTCGACATGCTCGGCCTCGAGGTCGGTTATCGCCTCGTTCCGCTCGTCAACAAGGCGCAGAGCGGAGACCTGCTCGCGAAGATCCGCGGAGTGCGGCGCAAGCTCTCGCAGGAACTCGGGTTCCTGGTACCGGCGGTCCACATTCGCGACAACCTCGATCTCGCGCCGAACGCCTATCGAATCAATCTCGGCGGCGTACCCTTCGGCGAGGGTGTCCTCTATCCGGATCGCGATCTCGCCATCAACCCCGGCCGCGTGTTCGGGCCCCTCAAGGGCATCGCAACCCGCGATCCGGCGTTCGGGATGGAAGCCGTCTGGATCGAGCCCGGCGAGCGCGACCATGCTCAGACACTCGGCTACACGGTCGTCGATGCGAGCACCGTGGTGGCGACGCATCTCTCGCACATGATCCAGTCGCATGCTCACGAGCTGCTCGGCCACGAGGAAGTGCAGCACCTGCTGGCGGTCCTCGCCAAGAGCGCCCCGAAGCTCGTCGAGGATCTCGTTCCGCGGGCGCTGCCGACCGCGGTGGTCGTGAAGGTGCTGCAGTCGCTCCTCGCCGAGCGCGTGCCGATCCGCAACATGCGCGCGATCGTCGAGACGCTCGCAGAGCAGGCGCCGCGCACGCAGGAGCCGGCGCAGCTCACCGCCGGCGTGCGCATTGCGCTCTCCCGGCAGATCGTTCAGGACATCGCAGGACTCGCGAGCGAGCTGCCGGTGATGACGCTGGACCCCGATCTCGAGCGGCTGCTGCAATCGACGCTTGCCTCGCCTGCAGGGGCGGCTACCGCACTCGAGCCCGGGCTCGCCGAACGGCTGCAGCAGCGACTCTCCGAAGGCGCGCAGCGCCAGGAGATGATCGGCGAGCCGGCCGTGCTGCTCGTGCCGCCTCCATTGCGCCAGACGCTCGCGCGGTTCATCCGCGCCGCGGTGCCGAGCATGCACGTGCTCGCCTGGAACGAGATACCCGACAACCGAAAGGTCCGCCTCGTCACGGCGGTAGGACGCTGATATGAAGATCACCCGACACGCGGCGCGCGACATGCGCCAGGCATTGAGAGCGGTCCGCGAGCAGCTCGGCCCAGATGCCGTGATCCTCTCCTCGCGCCGCACGCCCGACGGGGTCGAAGTGACCGCGGCGATGGACTTCGATACGGAAAGCCTCATTGCCGAAGCCGAGCGGGCCGCACCGCCGGCCCCCGCCCCGGCGCCAGCCGCGGCGCCGCCGTCCGAGCCGGCGCGGACGGTGCAAGCAACCGTCGAACCGCTTTTCGCCGACGAGCCACAGGAAACGGCCGAGGCGCACTCGCCGAACGTTCTCGCCATGCAGACCGAGCTGAAGACCCTGCGTCACGTGCTCGAGACGCAGCTCGCCCGCCTCGCCTGGAGTGATCTAGCGCGCCGCTCGCCGATTCAAACGGAAATGCTGCGCGAGCTGACTGCGGTGGGAATCGCCGCCGAGAGCGCCGCCGAGATCGTCGCTTCGGTTCCGGCCTCCGCCGAACTCACACAAACGCGGCGGCTCACCATCGCAGCCATTGCGCAGCGTCTCATCGTCACCGGCGATCGCTGGCTGCATGAGGGCGGCCATATCGCACTCGTCGGACCTACCGGCGCGGGCAAGTCGACGACTCTCGCCAAGCTCGCCGTGCGCTGGGTGCTCAACCACGGTCCGCGCGATCTCGCGCTCGTCGCTGCCGACACGCAGCGCTTCGGTGCGCACAGCGAGTTGCAGGCGCTCGGCCAGCTCCTCGGTGCGCCCGTGCACGTGCTCGCGCACCCCGCCGAGCTTCCCGAGCTCATCGCGCGGCTCTCCCGCTGCCGCTGCGTGCTCATCGACACCGCCGGGGTGAGCCCGCGCGACGGACAGCTCGCCTCGAGACTCGCTGCGCTCTCGACTGCTGGGTCCGCGATCGAAGTGGCGCTGGTTGTCGCGGCAAGCACTCAGGCCGGTGCTCTCGCCGACACCGTCGCGCGCTTCGCGCCCGTGAATCCCACGAGCTGCGTACTGACCAAGGTCGACGAGGCCGCAAGTCTCGGCGGGGCGCTCTCGATGTTGATGCGCACGCGGCTGCCGATCTCGTACGTGAGCGAGGGGCAGCGGGTACCCGAGGACCTGCGCCCTGCGCGCGCCCTCGAGCTCGTCTCGAGCGCGGTGCAGCTTGCGCGCGATGCGGGTGCCGCGGCCGACGAGGACCTGCTCGAGCGGCGCTTCGGAGAGCTCGCACATGCGCTCCGCTGAGAGACTCGCCGGCGCAGACCTGCGCGGGCTCGGTGAGCCCGTGCAGGTGATCGCCGTCACCGGCGGCAAAGGTGGCGTCGGCAAGACCAACATCTCCATCAACCTCGCGGCGGCGCTCGCTCGAGCGGGACGCCGCGTGGTGCTGCTCGACGGCGACCTGGGACTCGCCAACGTCGACGTGTTCCTCGGACTCTCCCCGCGCTACACCCTCGCGCAAGTGCTCGCCGGCGAGCGCACCCTGGATGAGATCCTCATCGAGGCGCCGCAGGGCTTCAAAGTCGTGCCGGCCGCGTCCGGCCTCGCCCGACTCGCCAATCTCGATGCCGCCGCGCACCTCGGGCTCGTGCAGGCGTTCAGCAGCCTCGCGGCACGGCTCGATGCGCTCATCATCGACACGGCCGCCGGCATCGCACACGGTGTGACGCAGTTCTCACAGGCGGCGCAGCACGTGCTGGTGGTGATCTGCGACGAGCCGGCCTCCCTCACCGACGCCTACGCTCTGGTGAAGGTACTGAGCAAGCAACATGGCGTCACGCGGTTCCGTGTCGTCGCAAACATGATTCGCACGCCGGGCGCAG
>DASXNC010000438.1:0-4412 GCA_036495325.1 Steroidobacteraceae bacterium | reverse complement strand
TTGAGCTCGATGCTCGACTATGGCGACATCGAGCTCGCGGGAATCATCTTCCACGAGCTCACGCATCAGCTTCTCTACGTGCCAGGCGACTCCTCGTTCAACGAAGCCTTTGCGACCACCGTCGAAGAGGAGGGCGTGCGGCGCTGGCTGCTTGTTCAAGGACGCCGCGCCGATCTCGAGCGCTACGAAGCTGCGAATGCGCGCGATCTCGAATACATCGCACTGTTTCGCGACTACCGGCAGCGCCTCGAGCAGCTCTACTCGTCGGGTCTGCCGCGATCGGAGATGCTGGCGCGCAAGCGCGCGACCTTTGCCTCGCTCGCGGATCAGATGCGCGCGATCGAGCGCCGGACCGGGAAGCCCTCGCCTTATGCTGACTGGGTGGAGGAGGGCCTCAACAACGCCCATCTCGCCTCGGTCGCGACCTATTACGACTGCGTTCCGGGCTTCCGGAAAATCTTGCGCGAGGATGGCGGCGATCTGAAGCGCTTCTACGCAGACGTTCGCGCGCTCGCGCGAGAGCCGGCAAGCGAGCGCGATGCTGCGGTTTGTGTGAGCCTCAGCGCTCGATCTCCGCGCGAAAGCGGTTGAGCTGGTCGGGCTGATCCATTGTGCCGAGATAGGTGGGCAGCAGCGCGGCAAGTTGCCGCGGCTCGATCCCGAGCGCACCGAGTCCGTCCTCGGTACACAGGCTGTCGACGGTCAGCGAGCGAAAGTTGTCGAGAGTGAAGGGCTTCCCGGGCAGCAGGCCGAGCACGAGTCCCTGAAGGCGGGCGAGGAAGTCCGGCAGCCGCACGATGTGGCAGGAATGCCGGGTGGCGGCCGCCGAGGCGCGCACGATTTGCTCGAGCGTGAGGACATCCGGACCGCAGAGCTCGTACGTGCGACCGACCGTCGCACGGTCGCCGAGCGCGCGCACGATCGCTCGTGCCACGTCGCCCACGTACACCGGAGCGAACCGCGCGCGCGGCCGCGCGAGCGGCAGCCAGCCGCCTGAAAGGCGCAGCAGCCTCGTGAAGCGCTCCGTGAGGGAATCCCCTTGTCCAAAGATCACCGACGGCCGGAAGATCGTCACATCGAGCGATGCGGCAGCGCGCACGAGCGCCTCGGCCTGGCCCTTGCTGCGCAGGTAGTTGCTCGGCGCTCGCTTCGCGTCGGCTCCCACCGAGCTCATATGCAGCAGGCGGGGCACGTGAGCCGTGCGGGCTTCCTCGATCAGCTTCGCCGCGAGCCCCGCGTGGATGTCACGGAAGCGCGCGCCGCGCGATTCGTTGAGAATACCGACCAGATTGACCGCGGCGTCCATCCCGGCGAGCAGATCCGCGAGCGTTCGGCGATCGTGCACGTCGGCGGCTACGAGCTCGACGGTCGGCAGCACGCTCAAGTGCTGGCCGCGCGCGGGGGAGCGGGTTGGAACGCGCACCCAATGGCCCGCGCTCGCGAGCTGCGAGACGAGCTCCGTACCGACGAAGCCCGTGCCGCCGAGTACGCAGATATTGAGCCTCGGCCCCTCGAAGCGTACGGCCTCCGGTGCCGACTCGGTCGGCTTCGGCGCATCGGACGGCATCAGCGCACCGTGGGTGCCTGCGCGATCACGGCTTGCACCTGTCGCGGCTTCCCGTCGCGCAGCAGATCGATACGCACCTGGTCCCCGATGTGCAGCACTCCGACCGCGCGGCGCAGGTCCGCGGGCGAGCCGATCGCGGACCCGTTGACTGCGGTGATGATGTCGTCGGTCTCTATGCCCGCATGGTCGGCGGCCGAGCCTGCGATGACATTGGTCACGAGCACCCCGTGGACGCTCGAGAGCCCGAACGCTCGCGCCACTTCGGAGGTCACGGCGTAGGTGCTTACACCGAGGATGCCGCGGCGCACGGTGCCGTAGGCGATGAGCTGGCGCATTACCGTGCGCGCCATGTTCACGGGGATCGCAAAACCAATGCCGATGCTGTCGCCCGAGGTCGACAGGATCGCGGTGTTGATCCCGATGAGTTGGCCGCGCAGATTGACCAGCGCGCCGCCCGAATTGCCGGGATTGATGGAAGCGTCGGTCTGAATGTAATTCTCCGATCCGTCGGAGGAGAGGCTCGAGCGGCCGAGGCCGCTCACGATCCCGGATGTGACCGTGTTGTGCAGGCCGAAGGGATTCCCGATTGCAACAACGAAATCGCCGACCTCGACCTTTGCGGAGTCTCCGAGCGCGATCTGCGTCAGCCGCTCGGGCCTGACTTTCAGCACCGCGATATCGGAGCTCTCGTCCCTGCCGATCACCTGCGCATCGAGGTCGCGTCCGTCCTCGAGCGTCACGGTGATCTGAGTCGCATCTTCGACGACGTGTGCGTTCGTGAGGATGAACCCGCGCTGCGCATCGATGATGACCCCGGACCCTGCGCTCTGGAACGGACGTCCCCGCGAGCGTTCGTTGCGCGGCGCGCCGAAGAAGCGGCGCAGCAGCGGATCCTCGGGGAGTGCCTCGTGGCTCCCGGCTGAAGAGCCGCCTGCTTGCTCTTCGTGGACGGTACCGCGAGTTGCGACGTTCACGATCGCCGGCGAGACGTGCTTCACCATCGGGGCGAGCGAGGGTACTGGCGTGTTGCCGACGATCGCCGGCAGAACGCTCGCGGCCGGCGCTGCCGTCGAGGCGAACAGCGCCACGGCGAAAAGCGGAACGAGGCGGTTCATAGTCCCTTCCGGCGGTGGGAGACACATTGTAATGCGAGGGGGCGCGGGCGAGTTTCGACCAAAGGACCTATATACCGTGGCAGGGCGGCATGGGGCGCCATCGGGCGCGTCGGGGCGGGCGCTCGGGGGCGCATCGTGAAGGCGAGTAAAGCTCGCCCCCGAGGCGCCTCGGGTGCTGCCGCGAGCTCGACCGTGACATTGAGCAAGCTGTGGGGAAGTTGTGCGGATGCTGGGCGGTTGCTGTGCATGTTCGAGGCACAATATATCGGGGCAGGGTTCGAGCGCTCTTCGAGCAGTTCGGAGGATATTTTCTCAATCTCGCGCGGCTTAATTTTATGTAAGGCAATGATTATATTGGTATATTTAGGCTGCTTTCATGTCATATCGCTTCTTGACGGTTATGTTGCGTCTCATTAGGCTCTTGACCCCGAACACAAGATCTTGTGTCGCGCAAGGCGATCGGGATTCCTGGTTTCGGGGGGCGATTTCAGGGGGAAGGTCCAGTTCGACGGCCGGCGTGTCATCGGCGGCGGTCTGCTTTACTCCCTGGGATCGGTGAGACGGTCTGCATCGTTGGAGCGTCCGAGACTCATTCATGAACACCGTCGTCAAGATCGATCCGCATGAAATCGACGCCGTACCGTTCCAGGAAGCGTCGCTCGATATCTGGGACAAGAAGTACCGGCTCACCGCGAAGGACGGGACGCCCATCGATAAGACGATGGACGACACGTACAAGCGCGTCGCGCGCGCGCTCGCGGACGTCGAGAAAGAGGATGTGCGCGAGCAATGGAATGAGAAGTTCCTTTGGGCGCTCAGGCGCGGCGCCATTCCCGCGGGCCGCGTGACCTCGAACGCGGGTGCGCTCGATCACAAGCCGGCCACCTCGACGATCAACTGCACAGTCTCGGGCACGATCCGCGACTCGATGGACGACATCCTTCGCAAGGTCCACGAAGCGGGACTCACGCTAAAAAGTGGATGCGGTATCGGCTATGAGCATTCGACGCTGCGGCCGCGCGGCGCCTACGTGTCGGGCGCCGGCGCGTACACGTCGGGTCCCCTGTCGTTCATGGATATCTTCGACAAGATGTGCTTCACCGTCTCCTCCGCTGGCGGCCGCCGCGGTGCGCAGATGGGCACCTTCGACATCGGCCATCCGGATGTCATGGAGTTCATCCGCGCCAAGCGCGAGAACGGGCGCCTGCGCCAGTTCAACCTGTCGCTGCTGATCACGGACGAGTTCATCCAGGCGGTACGCGAGGATCGCGAGTGGAAGCTCGCCTTTCCGCTGTCGCTGAAGGAGAACGAGGCGGAGAAGCCCGATCTCACCGATGCTGCGAAGTTCGTGTGGCGCGAGTGGCCTGTGCACGATAGCTACGTGACCAACGAGGAAGGTCTGGTCGCGTGCAAGGTCTACAAGATCATCCCGGCGCGGCGCATGTGGGACGTCATCATGACTTCCACCTACGACTTCGCCGAGCCCGGCTTCATCCTCATCGACCGCGTCAACGAGATGAACAACAACTGGTGGTGCGAGAACATCCGCGCCACCAATCCTTGCGGCGAACAGCCGCTGCCGCCGTATGGCTCGTGCCTGCTCGGATCCGTGAACCTGACGCGCTTCGTGCGCCATCCGTTCACGGACTACGCCGAATTCGACTGGGACGAATACCGCGAGGTCGTGCGCGTGTTCACGCGCATGCTCGACAACGTGGTCGAGATCAACG
>DASXNC010000437.1:0-2700 GCA_036495325.1 Steroidobacteraceae bacterium | reverse complement strand
CGACGGTCCCTCTACGCGGCCGGTGTGGAGTGTGCCGCCGGAGTCCGTGATCGTCTCGGCCGCCCCGGAAACGGTGATTCCGATTTCGCGGGCTCGCGAATCGATTGCGGTGTGGGGGCGGACCTGGGCCGATGCCGGCGTCTCGCGCCGCAACGCGGTGCACCGCGTGCCGGTGCGTCTGCGCGCGCCGGGCTGATCGCGCCTCAACCGCGAGCGACAGCTGAGCGGCTACGCACCGAACTGCTGCGCACCGCCTCGATCACCTCGCCGATCGAGCCGAAGCGCTCGGGCTGCGTGAGCAGCCTCCGGGCCAGCGCGAGTGCGCCCGATTCGCACGTCGCGCGAATACGGCGGTCGGCGATGCTCTCGAAGTCGAGCACGTGCGCGAAGCCGACGATGCGACGGATCATCTTGCATGCGGCAAAGCCGAGCATATCGGCAAACAACGCGTCGACGAAAGCGCTCCGCGCCGCCGCGAGCGGTACCGCGTCCGCCGTGCTCGCGAACATCCGAGGCGCGAAGGCATCCCCGCGCCCACTCTCCTGCCACAGAGCGAGAAAGCGCTTGCGAAAGCTCTCCCAGAAGCGCTGCGCCTCGAGAAGGAGCCAGTCGCGGTAAGCCGCGCGCTCCCCATCGCTTGTCTCGTGACCAGGCTGGGCGTACCACGCGAGCAGCAGGTTGCCGAAGAACGCACCGAGGTCAAAGCCGATCGGACCGTAGAATGCGAATTCCGGATCGATCACGCGGCTGTCCTCCGGCGTCACCATCACGGAGCCCGAATGCAGGTCGCCGTGGATGAGAGCCTGGGGCTCCGAGAGAAATTTCTGCCCGAAGCGCGCCGCCGCCGCCTTGAGCGCCCCGTCGGTCTGCAGATCGGCGACCGCCGCATCGAGCTCCGGGGAGGTGTGGCGGTTGCGCGGACTGGGGCAATACGGGTCCGTGAAGACCAGATCCACCGTGATCCTGATGAGCGGCGTGTTGCGGGCGAAGAGCGCCATCGAATCCATTTTCCGCTCGAAGGGCAACGCGAGGTCGGAGGTGAAGAAAGAGGCGCGAGCGACGTATTCGCCGAGGGCGCGTCCGATGTCGGGATAGCGGCGCCCGTCGATGAGCCCTCGCCGCAGGATGATGTGCGGCGCGAGGCACTCCATCACGAGGCAGTGCAGCCTCGCGTCATAGTGCAGGAGCTCCGGGATCTGCCGGCCGACGTGCGGCGCTACCGTCTCGTAGTACGAGTATTCGAAGAATGCGCGCTCCGGCGTCATCGGCCACGACGGGCCGGCGGCGCGCAAGTAGGGCAAGGCCTGTTTGATGCACACCGATCCTTCCGAGCCTTCCAGAATGAAGACCAGATTGAGATTGCCGTCGCCCACTTCCCGCGCCTGCCACTTCTCGGACGGTGTACCGAGCCGCGCGCGGACAGGCTCGAGCGACGCGGCATAGTCGCGCACGCTCGCAGGATCGAGAAGAGGATAGCTGCCGGGAGCGTCGGCGTCGGCCATGTCAACCCTTTTCGGATGCCGTCATCGCGGGCGGAGGCTCTCGAGTGCGGCGCGGTTTGCCGGATGCACCCCGCGCTCGGTGATCAGCGCGGTGACTAGCCGTGCCGGCGTCACGTCAAATGCGAGATTGAGCGCGGCACTGCCGTCGGGTATCACTTTCACCGTCTCGATCGTACCCGAGGCGGCAAGGCCGGTGACGTGCGCGAGCTCTGCCGCCGGCCGCTCCTCGATCGGAATGTCACGGCCTTGCTCGAGCGACCAATCGATCGTGCTGAGCGGGAGCGCTGCGTAGAACGGAACGCCATTGTCGCGCGCGGCGAGAGCCTTCAAATACGTGCCGACCTTGTTGCAGACATCGCCCGCGGCGGTCGTTCGATCGCTGCCGACGAGGACCACGTCGACTTCGCCGCGCTGCATGAGGAGCCCGCCTAGGTTGTCCGCGATCACCGTGTGCGGCACTCCGTGCGCGCCGAGCTCGAATGCCGTGAGCGCGGCGCCCTGATTTCGCGGCCGCGTCTCATCGACCCAGACGTGCAGGGGTAGACCCGCATCGTGCGCCAGGTAGATCGGGGCGAGCGCCGTTCCCCAGTCGACACAGGCGAGCCAGCCGGCGTTGCAGTGGGTGAGGACATTCACCGCTCGCCCGCTCGAGGCGGCGAGTCCGCGCAGGAGTTCCATGCCGTGCCGTCCGATGGCGCGGCACTGCTCGACGTCGGCATCGCAGATCGAGGCCGCTTCACCGTAGGCGGTCTCGACCCGGTCGCGGGGCGGAACCGCTTCGAGCGCGCGCTGCATACGCGAGAGCGCCCAGGCGAGGTTCTGAGCGGTGGGGCGGGTTGCGCGCAGCGCCCGCACAGCGGCGTCGAGGCCCGCATCTGATGAGTCCGCGCGCAGCGCCAGCGCGACTCCGTACGCCGCCGTAGCGCCGATGAGCGGCGCACCGCGAACGATCATGGTCCGGATCGCACACGCGGCATCCTCGAGCGTCTCGAGATCGACTGTGCGAAATTCGAATGGCAGACGCGATTGATCGATGACCCGGACGGCGCCCCCGGCGACGGGCCAGATGGTACGGTAATGCCTGCCCGAGACCTTCATCAGAGAGGATAATATACCCGGGAGGCGCCATGGCGGACGTGAGCAGCAAAGCAACCCTTGCCGGCAAGGTCTCTCTGGTGACCGGTGCGACGAACGGCAT
>DASXNC010000436.1:0-9919 GCA_036495325.1 Steroidobacteraceae bacterium | reverse complement strand
CCGTCCGTTTCGACGTCGTCGTGGTCTCTAACGTAAAGACCGCGCAGCCGACCGTGGATTGGATCCGCCACGCCTTCGACGCTTCGGGCTGAGCTCGCTACTTGACCACCTTCAGCTGCGGTCGAGTCCGGCTGCCTTCCTCGGGCTGCGTCGGCTTGGTCGGCGGCTCGGGTCCCATGTCCTCAGTCGAGAACACCATCCCCTCGCCTGTCTCGCGCGCATAGATGCCGAGCACGGCACTCACGGGAAAGCGCACGTGGTGCGAAACGCCCGAAAAGCGCGTGTCGAGCTCGATCCAGTCATTGCCGAGATTGAGCCGCGGGGCCGCGCCGTAGCTCACATTCAGAACGATCTTGCCGTCCTTCACGTACGCCCGCGGGACGTCGACGCCCGCGCGCTCGGCATCGACGATCACGTGGGGCGTATGGCCGCTGTCGGTCATCCACTGATGCATCGCCCGCAGCAGATAGGGACGCTTGGGTCTCGAAGGTTCGGACACGGCTCGGCTCAGCTCGACTCGGCTTCAGAAGGGTCGCATTTCCTGTTCCGCGTCCGTGAGGCTATCGCGAAACGCGCGCCGCGAGAACACCAATCCAGCGTATTTGAGGATCGGCTGGCCCGTGTCGCGGGGTAGGTCGATCTCATAGCGCTGCAGCCGCCACAGCACGGGCGCGATCGTCGCATCGACGAGCGAAAACTCATCTGAGAGAAAGTAGGGCTTCATCCGGAACAGATCGACGCTCTGCAGGATGGTATCCCGCAGGACCTTCTTCAGCTTCGCGGCGTGCTTTTTGTCGGCTTCGCGATCGATCTCGGCGAGCACGCCATACCAGTCGCGCTCGATGCGATAAAGCGCGAGGCGGAACTGCGCCCTCGTGACCGGGTCGCTCGGCATGAGCGGAGGATGCGGAAAGCGCTCGTCGAGATACTCGACGATGACCCGCGAGTCGTACAGGACGAGGTCCCGGTCCACGAGCGTCGGAACGCTGTGGTAGGGATTGAGATCGAGCAAGTCCTCGGGAAGCGTGCCGGGCTCGACGTTCACGATGTCGAGGCTGATCGACTTCTCCGCGAGCACGATCCGGGTGCGATGGCTCCACGGGTCGGCCGGCGCCGAGAACAGCGTCATGATCGATCGTCGGCTCGACACTCCCGCTCCCGAGCGCTCAGGCTCCGGGACGACCGCCGCGGATCGCGAGGCGCGCCCCCGGGTTCAGTGAACGTCCTTCCAGTATTCTTTCTTCAGCAGATACGCGAGCCAGGTGAAGACCAGCAGGAACAGCACCACCCACACGCCGAGCGCGCGCCGGTGCGTCTGCGCCGGCTCCCCGACGTAGTCGAGGAAGTTCACGATGTCCCGCACGAAGCCGTCGTACTGCTCGCGGGTCAGGCTCCCCGATGCAAGCATCTCGAAATGATCGAAGACCTGCTCCTTGGTGCCGTCGCTCGCCGTGACGGTCTTGAACACGGCGCGCTTCACGCCGCCGAGCGCGGAGAGCACGTCCGGCATCGCCGTCGTCGGCAATTGCAGGTTGTTCGCGCCCGTCTGTCGCGATGGATCGACATAGAACGTCGTCAGGAATCGATAGATGTAGTCCGTCCCGCGCTCGCGCGCCATGAGGGACAGATCCGGCGGCTGCTTGCCGAACCACGTCACCGCGTCGGCCGCGGGCATGGCCGTCTCGATGTAATCGGTCGGTTTGCGCGTCGCCGGGACGAGATACTTCTGCAGCAGCTCGGGCGGGATCTCCAGGTCCTGTCCAATGCGCGAGTAGCGCATGTACTGCAGCGAGTGGCAGCCGTTGCAGTAATTGAGAAAGTCGCGGGCGCCGCGCTGAAGCGAGGCGAGGTCCGCGACGGAATTGCCCGATCGCCAGCTCTCCCAGTTCGATCCGAACGTCTCGGCGCTCGCGCCCGACGCGGATGCGGCCGCACCTGGAGCCGCCGCCGCAGCGGAGGCAGCCGCCTCGGGGGAGGCAGCCGCACCTGAGGACGGGGCCTCAGATGCCGCTTTCGTCTGCGCGGCCAACGTCGAGCCGAGCGCCACGGCAAGCGCGATGATCGCGATATTAGGACGCATGGGCTTCGAACCTGAGGCGATCGGGCACCGGCTTAGTGCGATCGATGCGGGTGTACCACGGCATCAGCACGAAATACGCGAAGTAGAGCACCGTGCAGACGCGGCCGAGCAGCACGTATGCCGGGTCCGGCGGATGCAGTCCCGCGTACATGAGGCCGAGGAACGAGAGCACGAAGAGCGCGAGGAACGTTCGCGAGATCCAGCCCTTGTACCGCATCGACTTCACGGGCGAGCGGTCGAGCCACGGCAGGAAGAAGTACGCCACGATGGCGAGCAGCAGGAGCAGCGCGCCGAGGCGCTGATTCGGAATCCCGCGCAGGATCGCGTAGTACGGCGTGAGGTACCACGACGGAGTGATCTCCGGCGGCGTCGACAGCGGATTCGCCATTTCGAAGTTCGCCGGCTCGAGCAGGTACCCGCCGAAGGTCGGCACGAAGAATACGACGATCGCGAACAGCACCAGGAACACGCCGACACCGACCGTGTCCTTGATCGTGTAGTACGGATGGAATGGGATGCCGTCGACCGGATGACCGTCGGGACCCAGCCGCTCCTTGATCTCGATGCCATCGGGATTGCTCGAGCCCGTACGGCGCAGCGCGACGAGGTGCAGCACCACGAGCAGCAGCAGCGCGAGCGGCACCGCGACGACGTGCAGCGCGAAGAAGCGATTGAGCGTCGCATCGGCGATGCCGTAATCGCCGCGAATCCACTGGACGAGCCCGGGTCCGATGAGGGGAATCGTGCCGAACACATTCACGATCACCTGAGCCGCCCAGTAGGACATATTCCCCCAGGGCAGCACATACCCGAAGAAGGCCTCGGCCATGAGCGCGAGGTACACGAACATGCCGATGATCCACAACAGCTCCCGCGGCGTCCTGTACGACCCGTAGAGCAGCGCGCGGAACATGTGCAGGTACACGACGAGGAAGAAGGCCGATGCACCAGTCGAGTGCAGGTAGCGGATGAGCCACCCGAAGTCGACCTCGCGCATGATGAATTCGACGGAGTTGAACGAGGTGGTTTCCCCCACCTTATAGAACATGGTGAGAAAGATGCCCGTGAACAGCTGCAGCGCGAGCACGAGCAGCGACAGCACGCCGAAGTAGTACCAGAAATTGAAGTTCTTCGGCGCGTAATAGCCCGTCAGCTGGTCGGAGATGAACTCCTCGATGGGAAAGCGCTTGTAGAACCAGGCGCGCAGCCGCCCGGTCTTGACGGCAGGAGCTGCGGGGGGATGCACTTCCACGCTCATACCTGATCCACTCCGATCACGAGCTTGCGGGGTCCGTCAAAGGCGTACGGCGGTACCCGCAGGTTCACCGACGCGGGCGAGCCCTCGAAGACGCGCCCCGCGAGATCAAATCGCGAGCCATGGCAGGGACACAGCCAGCCGCCCGGCCAGTATGCGCCGATCTCCGGATCATGCGGCTCGAAGTGAGCCTTCGGCAGGCAGCCGAGATGCGTGCACGTGCCGATGAGCACGAGAAACTCACCCTTCCGGGAGCGCACGCCATTCGCCGCGTAGGGCGGCTGCTCCGATTCGGTCGACTCAGGGTCCTTGAGCCGCGCCTGATGATTGCCGAGTGTCGCGAGCATCTCGGCCGTGCGGTGCACCACATAGATCGGCTGCTTACGCCATACCGTAACCGTCATCTGACCGGGCTCGAGCTGCGCGAGGTCGAGCTCGGTTGGCAAGCCGAGCGCCTGCGCACGCTCCGAGGGGGTCCAGGAGGCGATGAAGGGAGCCGCTACGAACCCGGCGCCGATCGCACCGGTCGCCGCGGTTGCGGCGAGCAGCAGCTTGCGCCGACTCTCATCAACTACGAACTCATCGTCGGCGACGACACCGGTATCCGCCATCTACGGCAACTCCTCGTGGCCTGCGGCCAGGATGCTCCTAGGGCCGGCCGCGCCGACCCCGCAGCTATCATTGAGGGCAGCCGAAGCTTCCTGGACTCGCGGGAGCGGCGCATTATACACAACCGAAGCTCACGTTCTGACCTCGTCCCACACCGCATGACGATGAAGACCCTCGCACGTGCTTTTACTTTCTTGGGTGCATCGGTGGTGAGTGGACTCGCGCTCGCCTTCCTCCTCGTCGCGTGGCGCCCGGAGCTCATCCGCCGTACAGCGCCCGCCCCGGCTGCGGCGAAGAACTCCGCGGACGGCCGCTCGGGAGCCGCGGCAAGCGCGGGGAGCGCGGAAGCGGGCGAGGCGCGATCCGGGCAGACCGAGAGCGCATCGGCAACGCCCGACTCGGTCACGCCCGCCCGCCGCATCGAGGGTCCCGCACGCGTGACGTATGCCGAGGCGGTCGCGCGCGCCGCGCCCGCGGTCGTCAACATCTTCACCGCGCGGCAGGTCACCGAGCGGATCGCGCCGTCGCCATTCGGCGAGCTGTTCGGCGACACCCTGCTTCCGCAGTATCGCAGCCGCATCGAGCGCAGCCTGGGCTCCGGGGTCATCATCGACGCGCAGGGGCACATCGTCACAAACCAGCATGTCATTGCGAACGCCGAGGAGATCCGAATCCAGCTCGCGGACGGACGCACCGCGATCGCGAGCGTCGTCGGCCGCGATCCGGATTCCGACCTCGCCGTGCTCAAGATCAAACTGGGCAATCTGCCCGTGATGCCGCTCGGCCGCTCCGATCAGTTGAAAGTGGGCGACGTGGTGCTCGCGATCGGCGATGCGCTCGGGCTCTCGCAGACGGTCACGCACGGCATCGTCAGCGCGACGAGTCGCCAGCAGCTCGGGATCGCGACGCTCGAGGATTTCATCCAGACGGATGCGCCCATCAATTTCGGCAACTCGGGCGGCGCTCTGATCGACACCAACGGCGAGCTCATCGGCATCAACACGGCGATCGTCGCAAAGACCCTCGGCGTCGAGGGCATCGGCTTTGCGATTCCGGTCAACATGGTGCGCGGAGTCGTGGGCGACATCATCACGAAGGGACGCGTGGTGCGCGGCTGGATCGGTATCGTGCCGTACGACGTTACCAACGAGCAGGCCGCGCAGCTCGGTCTTGCGCACGGCGGCGTCGTCATCGCTCCGCTCTACCGCAGTCCCGCCGCGCAGGCGGGCCTTCGCTCCGGCGATCTGCTGACCGCAATCGACGGCGCGCGAGTCATTGGCGCACAGGAGCTGATGACACACATCGTGGAGCGCAAGCCCGGCTCGCTGGTCCGCGTACGCGGACTGCGCGGCGAGTCGCCGTTCACCGCGACGATCGTCGTCGCAGAGGAGCCGGCAAGATGATGAGCACGCCTCAGCTCCCGCGAATCCTCACGCGGCGCTTCGATGATCGCGAGGCGCTGCTCGATGCGCTCGCCGAGCGGCTCGCGCGCGCGCTCACGCAGAGCGGTCCGCGCGCCATCATGCTCTCGGGCGGCAGCACGCCGATGCCGGCCTATCGCGCGCTCGCGGCTCGGGCAGTGGTGCCCGCACCGGGTCTGTACATTTTCTTCAGCGATGATCGCTACGTGCCATCGACGTCCGAGGCGAGCAACTATTACCAGAGCCGACCGCTGCTCGATGCGCTCGCGTTGCCCACGGAACAGGTTCTGCGGGTCAGGACCGAGCTGCCGCTCGATGCGGCGGCCGACGATTACGAACGCCGCCTCGCAGAGCTCGCGGGGCGCGGCGTACGCTGCGAGCTCGGATTGCTGGGCCTCGGTGCCGATGGCCACACGGCCTCGCTATTCAGCGCCGCGGATCTCGCCCGCGCGGCAGGCCGCCGCGCGCTCCCTGTCCACAGGCCGGACGGCCGCGACGCGGTGAGCGTGTCGCCCGCAGTGCTCGCCGATGTTGCACAGCTCGCGTTCGTGGTTGCGGGTGCCGACAAGCGGTCAGCGCTCGCCGCGCTCCTCGCGCGCGATCCGGCGCTCACGGGCTTTCAGGCGATTGCCGCTCGTCCGGCGATCGAAGTGTGGACGGAGCCCGAGGCGTTGCCGATCGCGTGAGCCGCAAGCCACGCGCGTGAGCTATCATCACAAACATCTGATCGAGGAGCGCTGTCCATGCAACTCGGCATGATCGGCTTGGGACGGATGGGCGCGAACATGGTGCGGCGTCTGCTGCGCGGCGGACACGAATGCACCGCCTATGATCATTCGGCCGAGGCGGTCCGTGGCCTCGCGGGAGAGGGCGCACGCGGCGCGACGACTCTGAAGGAGCTCGCCGGCTCGCTGCGCAGTCCGCGCGCGATCTGGCTGATGGTGCCCGCGCACGTCGTCGATGGAGTGATCGGCGATCTCACACCGTTGCTTGCCTCAGGCGACATCCTGATCGACGGCGGCAACTCCCACTATCAAGACGACATCCGCCGCGCCGGGAAGCTCGCGGGCGCCGGCATCCATTACGTCGATGTCGGCACGAGCGGCGGCGTGCTCGGGCTCGAGCACGGTTACTGCATGATGATCGGCGGTAAGCGCGAAGCAGTCGCCGCTCTCGATCCGATTTTTGCGACGCTCTCGCCGGGCGGGCGGCCGCCTGCCTCGGGGCACAGCAGCGCCGAGCAGGGATACCTCTACTGCGGCCCGGCGGGTGCCGGCCACTTCGTGAAGATGGTTCACAACGGCATCGAGTACGGGCTCATGGCCGCGTACGCCGAGGGGCTCAACGTATTGAGGCACGCCGACGCGGGCTTTCAAACACAGGTCGCGGACGCCGAGACGGCCCCGCTCTCCGATCCGCGCCTCTTCCAGTACCGCCTCGATCTCGCGGCGATCACCGAAGTGTGGCGCCACGGCAGCATCATCATGTCCCAGCTGCTCGACCTGACGGCTGCCGCGCTCGCCAAGGATCACGAGCTCGCCGCGTTCGCGGGGCGCGTCGCCGATTCCGGCGAGGGTCGCTGGACGCTCCAAGCCGCAATAGAAGAAGGCGTGCCCGCTCACGTGCTCGCCGCCGCGCTCTTCAACCGCTACGAATCGCGCGGCCGCGCCGAATTTGCGAGCAAGGTGCTCTCGGCGATGCGCCTCGGCTTCGGCGGCCACGAGGAGCGCTGAGCGGAACACCGCTCGAGGACCCGCACCATGCCCCAGCCCTCGGACGCGCTCGTGCTGTTCGGCGCCTCCGGTGATCTCTGCCACCGCAAGATCTATCCGGCGCTCTACCGCCTGGTCGAGCACGGCCGGCTCAACGTCCCGGTCGTTGGTGTCGCGCGCGCCGGCTGGACGCGCGACCAGTTCGTTGGGCGCGTGCGCGACAGCCTCGCGAAGTTCGTGGCGCAGACCGACGAGACCGCGGTCGGCAAGCTCGCCTCGCTCCTGCGCTATGTCGACGGCGACTACCAGGAGAGCGCGACGTTCAGCGCGCTGCGCAAGAGCCTCGGAGATGCCGCAAGGCCCCTGCATTACCTCGCAATCCCGCCCAGCATGTTTCCGATCGTCGTGACGAAGCTCGGCGAATCGAGCTCGGCAAAGGGCGCCCGCGTCGTGGTCGAGAAGCCCTTCGGGCGCGATCTCACGTCCGCGCTCGCGCTCAACCATACCCTGCACAAGGTGTTCGACGAGTCCGCGATCTTTCGCATCGATCACTACCTCGGCAAGGAGCCGGTACAGAACATTCTCTACTTCCGCTTCGCGAACTCGTTCCTCGAGCCGATCTGGAACCGCAACTTCGTCGCGAGCGTGCAGATCACCATGGCGGAGAAGATCGGCGTCGCCGGCCGCGGCCGCTTCTACGAGGAGGCCGGCGCGATCCGCGATGTGATCCAGAACCACATGCTGCAGATCGTCGCCTTCCTCGCGATGGAGCCCCCGGTGCGCTACGCGCGCGATGCGCTGCGGGACGAGAAGGTCAAGGTGTTCCGCGCGATCCGCCCGCTCGATCCTGCACGCCTCGTGCGCGGCCAGTTCGAGGGCTACCGCAAGGAAACCGGCGTGGCGCCGAATTCGCAAGTCGAGACGTTTGCGGCGGTGCGGCTTGCGATCGACTCCTGGCGCTGGAGCGGCGTGCCCTTCTACATTCGAGCGGGCAAGTGCCTGCCCGTCACGGCAACCGAAGTCGTGGTCGACCTGCGCGCACCCCCGGCCAACGTCTTCGGCGCGCTCGCGCCCCCGTTCCCGAACTACTTCCGCTTCCGCATCAGTCCGGATGTGGCGATCGCGCTGGGCGCGCACACGAAGCAGCCCGGACCTGTGATGCAGGGTCGCGACGTCGAGCTGTTCGTGAGCCGGTCCGAAGCCGAGGAGTTGGACCCCTACGAGCGGCTGATCGGCGATGCGATGATCGGCGATGCCGTGCTCTTCGCGCGCGAGGACGAAGTCGAGGCCGCCTGGGCGGTCGTCGATCCGGTGCTGCGCGCACAGACGCCGGTCTACCCGTACGCGCAGGGGAGCTGGGGTCCCGAGCAGGCGGACGCGCTCATCTCAGAGGGTCCGTGCAGCTGGCACAACCCCGGCGCCGACGCCCACACCTGGACCCGTGCCTGCGGGGATTGGAGTCACTGATCGGGCAGGGTCGGGGGTGCTCGTCAGTTCGGCACGCGGCGGATTTGAGCCCCGAGCTGCGCGAGCTTCTCCTCGATGGCCTCGTAGCCGCGATCGATGTGATAGATGCGCTCGATGTCCGTGCGCCCCTGCGCGACGAGCCCGGCGAGGACGAGGCTCGCCGAGGCGCGCAGGTCGGTCGCCATGACCGGCGCCGCGGTGAGGCGCTCGACGCCACGAATGATCGCGGTGTTGCCTTCGAGCCGTATTTCGGCACCGAGGCGGCGCATCTCGAGCATGTGCATGAACCGGTTCTCGAAAATCGTCTCGATGATCGTGCCCACGCCGTCGGCGACCGTGTTGAGCGCCGCGAACTGTGCCTGCATGTCCGTCGGAAACGCCGGATAGGGCGCGGTGCGCACATCGACGGCGCGCGGGCGCCGTCCCCGCATGTCCACTTCGATCCAGCTGTCGCCGACTCCCAGCTGCGCTCCGGCCTCCTCGAGCTTCGCGAGCACCGCATCGAGGTGGTCGGGTCGCGTGTTTCGGATGCGCACATGGCCGCCGGTAATCGCGCCGGCGACGAGATAGGTGCCGCTCTCGATTCGGTCCGGCAGCACCTCGTAGTGCGCCCCATGCAGTCGTTCGACGCCTTCGATGACGATCTTGTCGGTGCCGGCGCCGCGTATCTTCGCGCCCATTGCGATGAGACAGTTCGCGAGATCGACCACCTCGGGCTCGCGCGCCGCATTCTCGATGACGCTCTCGCCGTCGGCGAGCGCCGCGGCCATCATCAGATTCTCGGTGCCGGTGACGGTCACCGTGTCGAGGACGAGCCGAGCGCCCTTGAGCCGCGAGGCCCGCGCCCGGATGTAGCCCCCATCGATCTGGATGTCCGCCCCCATCGCCTGGAGCCCGGCGACGTGGATGTTGACCGGCCGCGCGCCGATCGCGCACCCGCCGGGCAGCGACACATCGGCACGGCCGAATTTCGCGACGAGCGGCCCGAGCACGAGGATCGAGGCGCGCATCGTCTTGACCAGATCGTACGGCGCAAAGCACTCGGTGAGCGTCGAGGCGTCGACCTCGATCCGCATACGCTCGTCGATCGTTACGCTCACGCCCATGCGCCCGAGCAGCTCGATCGTGGTGGTCACGTCCTGCAGGTGCGGCACGTTGCCCACGATCAGGGGCTCCTCGGTGAGGAGCGAGGCCGCAAGGATGGGCAGGGTCGCGTTCTTCGCACCGGAGATGCGCACCTCGCCCTCGAGGGGGATGCCCCCTTCGATTCGCAGCTTGTCCACCGGTGAGCGCTCTAGCCGCCGGCCGCGGGTCCGTTCGGACCCGCGAGCTCCTCGGGCGTCAGCGCCTCGATCGAGAGCGCGTGGATCTCGCG
>DASXNC010000435.1:0-2653 GCA_036495325.1 Steroidobacteraceae bacterium | reverse complement strand
GGAGCGGCGCGGAAACCTCGTGAGTGCTTGCATCGCCGGCTGCCGCGCTGGCCGGAGCCGCTCGGGCGGGCGATGAGGTGGCCCGCGCGCCCGGTGACCCGGCTCGCGGGGACTCCCCTACGGGCGCGAGGCGCTCCGCGGCCGCCGGAGTCGGCACTGCGGAAGCCGAGCCGGCGGACGCCCCTCCTCCGCCGCGTCGGAGGCTGAGCTTCACGCCGTCGAGCTCCAAGTGCAGTTCGTCGAAAGACGATTGCTCGAGAAGCCGCGTGATTTCCGCTACGTCCTTCGCCGTGAGCGTCACCTGCGTCCTCCGAAGATGGACATGACGTGCGAGAGCGGATTGTCCGCGGGGCGTGCGGCGGGCGCGCTCTCCTTCACCGACCAGACGGTCTCGGGCCGGCTCTGCAGCAGCAGGATTTCCCCCGTTCGTTGGTCGATGGCCCATTCGATGTCCTGGGGACGGCCGTAGTGACGCTCGACTTTGCGCGCGATACCTCGCAGCGTTTGGATCTCCTCGTCGCTCAAACAGGGGGACCGGCGCAGGTCCTCGGGAACCGGGACGGCCTCGATGCCACCGCCGTCGTGCGGGTCGCCGTTCGTCGGCACGTGCCGGATGGCCTTGTCGGAGATCTCGCGCACGGAGATGTCCCCGGTGATCTTGCCCACGACCCATCGATCGGGCGTGACTTCGCCGCCCACGACGGCGGAGCCGAGTCCCCACGCCCCCTCGATCGTCACGACGGAGCGGTCGCCGGTGGTCGGACTGCGCGTGAACATCACGCCGGCGGTGCGTGCGTTGACCATGCGCTGAACGACAACTGCCATCGCGACGCCCGCCTCCGGGAAGCGGTGCTTGCGCCGGTAGCTCATCGACTCCGTCGAGTAAAGGCTCGCCCAGCAGCTGCGCACCCGGCGCAGCATCTCCTCGGTGCCGAGCACCCAGAGATACGTGTCCTGAAGCCCTGCGAAGCTCGCATCCGCCGCATCCTCGGTCGTGGCCGAGGATCTCACGGCGACCGCCGCACCGCCGTCATCGCGGCAGAGCGAGTCGTGCGCCGAGGCGATCTCGCGGAGCAGTTCGGCGGGCAGCGGCGCCCCCTCGAGCCTCTCGCGGAGGGCGCGCGCGCAGCGCGCCACCGCCTCCAGATCCTCGCTGTCCAGGGCCTCCACCCGCGAGCGCACCGGGGCGTCGCGCTCGAGCGCCTCGATGAATCGCTCGAACGCTTGGGTTCTGACGACGAAACCCGGCGGCACCGCGATGCCGGCACGCTTCAGCTCACCCAGGCTCCCCCCCTTTCCGCCGACGTGCGGGCGGTC
This sequence comes from Steroidobacteraceae bacterium, assembly GCA_036495325.1. GTDB lineage: Bacteria > Pseudomonadota > Gammaproteobacteria > Steroidobacterales > Steroidobacteraceae > JASHUC01. The sequence goes on along the minus strand of DASXNC010000435.1, from coordinate 1,336 downwards.
CGCAAGACCGACCTCCTCGAACCAGCTGACGTGAGTCGATGAGCTCATGCGCCTAGTGCAGGAGCGTCACGACGCCGCGTCCGCCGTCGACGCGGATGCGCTGCCCATCGCGGATGCGTGTGGTGGCGCTGCCCGTCCCCACCACCGCCGGCAGCCCGAACTCGCGCGCGACGATCGCCATGTGGCTCATCGAGCCGCCGATGTCGGAGACGGCCGCGGAGATCTTCTGAAAGAGCGGCGCCCAGGTGGGGTTGGTGATCTGGCAGACGAGAATATCGCCCTTCTTGATGCGCGAGATTTCCTCCACCGACTTGACCACGCGCGCAGTCCCCTCGACCACGCCGTTCGATGCAGCGAATCCGCGCAGCTCGTTGCCCGCAGTGTCTCCGCCCGCCGCGAGCCAGGTGTCGAGGTTCTCGCGCGTGATGCCCCAGAGCATGACGATCGCGGGGTCATCGATCACATCCGGGACGGGCCCGAGCGCCGGCGGCATGTCCTGCTTCGCCCACGCCGCGAGCGCGGCGCGTCGGTCGGCGACGAGCGCGGGCCAGTGACTCGGTCCGCGCGGCGGCGAACCATTTGACCAGGAGCTCATGAGATCGATGATCGCCGACTCGAGCTCGTAGTGATTGAGCTGGAAAACGTCCTCCGCCTTCCCGAAGAATCCGTGCCTCGAGAGCAGTGCGCCGAACTCCCGGATCTTGTTGAAGAAAAGATTCGTGTACCAGTGCTCGCAGTAGAACTTGTGGCCCTCGACGTAGGGGAATACGCGATGCGCGAGCTTGATCATCTGGTCGTAGGCCGCCCGCTCCTCGTCGGAGCTGAGAAGGTCCCGGTAATCGGCGATCAGCTGCTCGCGCTCCCTCTGCAGTCTCGCAAGATCCCGTTGCAGCGACTCGCCGGCTTTCACGCGGCCGATGTACCCGGGAATCGCCGCGAAGGGCATGGACAGATCGTCGTTCCACGAGCGGTGATAATGATAGAAGCCATCGCCCACGTTGACGTTGAACCACGGATCGCGGGAGACCGCGAGCTCCTTGAGCCACTCCCGTCCGGGTGCCCCCGCTTTCTCGAGCGAGGCGATGACGGCCTCGGCGGTGATGCCGTCGCGAAACTCTGCGTCAACGCCGAGCTCGACCGCGCGTCGCGCGAGCCTTCTGACTTCCTCGTCCGGACGGAAGATCTCCGCCTCCATGCCGGCGACCATGCGGGCGAGGGTCTGATCGGAAATCTCCGGGAAGGCCTTCTTGCAGAAGTCGAAGAAGGTCAGATAGGCGCCGTACCCCAGGAGCAGGAACTCGAAGTGGTGATGCCACATCCGGAAGTACCCCTCGAG
>DASXNC010000434.1:0-3325 GCA_036495325.1 Steroidobacteraceae bacterium | reverse complement strand
CGAGCTCACCGAGGCGTGGACCCTGCTCCGCGATCGCGAGGAGACGCGCGTGATCGTCGTCTCCGGCAAGGGCCGCGGTTTCTGTGCGGGCGCGGATCTTACGGATGCCCCGAGCGCAGGTGAGGCGACCGGTCCGCAGGCGCCTTTTCTCGAGGCCGGAACGCGCATGGAAGAGGTGCTGCTCTCGATGCCGAAGCCGGTCATCGCCGCGATCAACGGCATTTGCTGCGGAGGCGGCCTCGAGCTTGCAATGATGTGCGATTTCATGATCGCGGCCGAGACTGCGAAGATCGGCGATGCGCATGCGAATTTCGGTGCGCTGCCCGGCGGGGGCGCGACGGTCCGTCTGCCGCGCATCGTGGGCGTCAACTGGGCGAGATACCTCATGTACACTGGCGATCTGCACCTGGCGGCGGACATGGCCGCGATCGGTCTCGTGTGCCGGGTAGTGAAGGACGACGCGCTCGAGAGCGAGGTGCAGGCGATCGCCGAGAAGATCGCGAGCAAGAGTCCGCTCGGCTTGAAGCGTATGAAGCAGCTGATCCGCGACGGCCTCGACATGCCCGCGGAGCTTGCGATGAGGATGGAGAAGCTCGTTTCCGCCGAGCACATGCGGTCGAACGATGCGGCCGAGGGCGGGCGGGCGTTCAAGGAGAAGCGGAAGCCGGAATTTCGGGGCAATTGAATCTCGAGGCAACAGAAGGAGCAACTGCGTGGACATAGCGAACAGTGTCGCCGTCGTTACGGGCGGAGCTTCTGGCCTCGGCGAGGGGACGGTGGAGCGGCTCATCGCGGGTGGCGGCCGCGTGGGCATCTTCGATTTGAATGAAGAGCGCGGGCGCGCGGTCGCCGGGCGCCATCCGGGACGGGCGATCTTCGCGCGAGTCGATGTAGCGGACGAGGCATCGGTCGCTGCGGGGCTCGCCGCGGTGAAGTCAGCCTTCGGCGCGCTGCGCATTTGTGTCAACTGTGCGGGAATCCCGGGCCACGTCGCCCGTACGGTGAGCAAGAAGGGACCCTTCCCGCTCGCCGAGTTCACGCGCGTAATCCAGATCAACCTGATCGGCACGTTCAACGTCGCGCGGCTCGCCGCAGCGGAGATCCTGAAGAGCGATCCGGTCGGGTCGAGCGGCGAGAGGGGCGTCATCGTCAATACCGCCTCGCTCGCTGCGTTCGACGGGCAGATGGGCCAGACGGCCTACTCCGCGAGCAAGGCGGGCGTCGTCGGCCTCACGCTGCCGATGACGCGCGATCTCTCGCAGTTCGGTGTGCGGGTCTGCGCTATCGCGCCGGGTCTTTTCGAGACGCCCATGGGCGCCGGCGTGCCGCCGGAGGTGAAGGAGCGGCTGGTCGGCACGCTCGAGTTCCCGAAGCGCATGGGCTCGCCGTCCGAGTTCGCCGCGCTCGTGGCACACATCGTTGAAAACGCCTATCTCAATGGCGAGGTTATCCGGATCGATGCGGGAACGCGCGCGCCGCCGCGGTGAGATAGGCGATCATGAAGCTCGCGAGCTTCCACGCGCAGGGGCGAGACCGCATCGGGGCGGCGATCGCCGACGATGCACTCGTCGATCTGGCTGAGGCGGCGGCCGCCTGGAGGCTTCAATCGGGCGGCGATGCGATCGACCCGGCCACGTTTTCAGACCTGATCACGCTCATCGAGGCGGGCGAGGGCCCGCTCGCGCCGGTCAGGCGCGCCGTCGAGCTCGCGCGTACGCGGCCCGACGCTGTGCCGCGGTTTGCCGTCTCCGACGTTCGCTGGCATCCGCCCGTCCGCCGCCCCTCGAAGCTCGTCTGCCTTGCGCTCAACAACAGCGCCAACAAGGACCGGATCCTCTCCGGTCCCCAGCACCCGGCTTCGTTCATCAAGGGCGCGAACGCGCTCACCGGACACCGGGAGCCGATCGTCATCAAGCCCCTGTATGGGCGCTGCCATCCGGAGCCCGAGCTCGCCGTGGTAATCGGCCGCCGAGCGAAGGAGATCCGTGCCGAGGATGCGTACGCGCACGTCTTCGGCTACACGATCCACAACGACATCACATCCCCCACCATGCGAGGGGAGGACACGTTCCACTACCGCGCGATCCATCCGGCGAAGGACGACCCCTCGCGCATCGAGTACGTCGAGACCTGGGTGAGCTACCCGGGGCGCTACAAGGGCAGCGATACCTTCTCGCCGCTCGGCCCATGGCTCGTCACGCGCGATGAGATCGCTGATCCGCACGCGCTCACGGTGAGCTGCCATCACCGGGGCGAGCTCGTGACTGAGGACAGCACGGCGAATCTCTTCTACAAGGTGCCCGAGGTGCTCGCGTTCTTATCGCAGTACATGACGCTGCTGCCGGGAGATGTGGTCTCGATGGGGACGGCGCTCAAGCGCTCCGCACCGGGCGCGCGCGCGGTGCAGAACGTCGAGCTGAACAAGCTCGGCGGACCGATTTCCGTGACCATATCGAGCATTGGCACGCTCGAGAATCCCGTCGAGCTCGAGTGAAGCTGAGCACCGATCGCATCCTCACCACGCACGTCGGGAGCCTGCCGCGCTCGGCGGCGGTGACCGAAGCGCTGCTCAGGAAGGAGCGCGGGGAGTCCTACGATCGCGGCGAGTTCGATCGGCTGGTGGCCGAGGCGGTGCGGGACATCGTCTCCCGCCAGGTCGCGACGGGCATCGACGTCGTGAGCGATGGTGAGACGGCGAAGATCGGCTACGCCACGTACATCAAGGACCGGTTGGCGGGCTTCGGCGGGGAGAACACGGCGCGGCCGCACCTCGATCTGCGCGATCACCCCGATCTGCGCAAGCGCATGACTGCGTTCACCGGCCCACAGACGTTCAAACGACTTTGCTGCGTGGCTCCGGTGAGGCTCGAGGACACCGAGGCGGTGCGCCAGGACATCGCGAACTTCCGCGCGGCACTCGCGCGCACGCCGGCGAGGGATGCGTTCCTCAACGCTGCCTCACCGGGCGTGGTGTCGTCGTTTCAGCCGAATCGGTACTACCCGACTCACGAGGCATACGTGGAGGCGGTCGGGGAGGTCATGCGGGTGGAATACGAGGCGATCGCCGCAGCGGGATTCGTCCTGCAGCTCGACTGCCCCGATCTTGCGATGTCGCGCCATACGGGATTTCAGGACTTGAGCGAGCAGGAATTCCTGCACCGCGCGGCGCATCACGTCGAGGTCTTGAACGAGGCGCTGCGAAACATCCCCGCCGAGTCCACGCGCATGCACGTCTGCTGGGGAAACTACGAGGGGCCGCACGATCATGACATTGCGCTCGAGAAGATCCTCGGGATCATCTTGAGAGCAAAGCCGCAGGCGATCT
>DASXNC010000433.1:0-6220 GCA_036495325.1 Steroidobacteraceae bacterium | reverse complement strand
GCTTCTGGCAATGGCTGCTCTCGGGGCCTTCGGCCTGATCAGCTACAACGTCGGCACTCGCACGAAGGAGATTGGCACACGCCGTGCGCTCGGGGCATGCCGCTCCGACATTCTGGCGTATTACATGCTCGAGAGCGGAATCGTCACGACCGCCGGCAATCTCCTCGGCACGTGCCTCGCTCTCGCCGTCGGCTACTGGCTCACCGTCCAGAACCAGCTTCCGAGGCTCAATCTGTTCTATCTCGCCGGCGCCATGATGACGCTGTGGGTCATCGGGCAGCTCGCGGCCTTCAGACCGGCGAAGCGTGCGGCTGCCGTCTCGCCGGCTGTCGCCACGCGCACCGTTTGATGCATTGGAGACCACAATGCTCGGCTACTACATCCGCCTCGCAATCAAGAGCTTCCGCCGCAATCCGGGACTCACGGTGATGATGATCTGCGCCATCGCGCTCGGTATCGGCGTGTCGGTCGTCACGATCACCGTGTATCACGCGATGTCCGGGAATCCGATCTGGTGGAAGAGCGACCGGCTTTATGCCGTCACGATGGATTCCTGGGATCCGAAGAAACCTTTCGACTCGACGCATGCCGAGCTGCCGCCGCCTCAGCTCACGTACCGCGACGCGCAGGCGCTCTACGCGTCGAACATTCCCGAGCGCAAGGCGATCATGGCCACCGCCGGCGGTGTCCTAAGCGGTGGCACCGCGCAGCGTACGCCTCAACCGGTGGACACACGCGGCACGACCTCCGATTTCTTCTCCCTCTTCGACGTGCCGTTTCTCTACGGCAGCGGCTGGAATGCGGCCGCGGACGCGAAGCCCGAGCCGGTCATCGTCCTGAGCCGGGAGATGAACGACAAGCTGTTCGGCGGCCAGAACAGTGTGGGGCGGACCGTTCGCCGGAACGACGTTGCGTTCCGGGTCATCGGCGTGCTCGACAGCTGGCTACCCGTCCCCAAATTCTACGACCTCAATACCGGCGCGTTCGACAAGCCGGAGGACGTCTACATTCCCCTCGGCTGGGTGACGTCGCTTGAGGAGTACCCGAGCGGCGACATCGAGTGCTGGGATCGGGCCTTCAATTTCAGCGCCTACCGCGAATTCCTCAACTCCGGTTGCGTGTGGCTGCAGATGTGGGCCGAGCTTCCGGACAGGGCGAGTCGCGAGCACATGCAGTCTTTCGTCGACGCGTACTGGGCCGATCAGCATCGGGCTGGTCGATTCCAGAGACCGCGGAACAATCGCATCACCGATGTCGGCGCGTGGCTCGTGGACAGCTATGTCGTTCCGAACGACAACCGCATGCTGGTCATCATCTCCCTGGCTTTCCTCGCCGTCTGCCTGATCAATACGGTTGGCATCCTGCTCGCCAAGTTTCTCTCGCGCACCGCGATCTCGGGCATGCGCAGGGCGCTCGGCGCGAGCCGTCGTGAGGTCTTCGTGCAGCATTTCGTCGAGGTCGGAGTGCTCGCGGGCACCGGTGCGCTTCTCGGGCTCGTTCTCGCCTTCCTCGGCCTGAAAGGTGTGCACGCGCTCTACTTTCAACCGGGGGGCGGCGGATATCAGGAGCTCACGCATTTCGATGCGGCCAGCATCGGCTGGGCGATCGTGCTGGCCGTCGTTTCGGCCATCATCGCGGGCCTGTACCCGGCCTGGCGTATCGGGCGAATGCCGCCCGCACTGTATCTCAAGACTCAGTGAACGCGTGGGCGCCATCTGACGCGATACAGGGTGAACCACCATGAACTGGAACATTCGACCCACGCTCTCGGCCATCCTGCGCAATAAGACCGGGCCGCTGCTCGTTGCGCTGCAGATCGCCATCGCCCTCGCCGTGGTGGTCAACGCCGTCTACATCCTCGAGCAGCGCATCGAAAAGATGAATCGCCCGACGGGGGTCGACGATCGAAACCTGTTCGAGATTTCCGCCTCGGGCTTCACGCCGAGATACGACGGGGTCGCCGCCTTGCACGAGGACCTCACCTATCTCCGGAGTCTTCCGGGGGTGATCGACGCCACCTCGGCGGCCACGGTGCCGATGGGGAGCAGCAATCAATCAACTGGCCTCTACACGACGCCGAGCGCGACCGGCCCGGCAAGACCGGTCAGCATCTACTCGGTGGACGAGCACGCATTGAACACGCTCGGCGCCCATCTCCTCGCCGGGCGCAATTTCCGGACAGAAGAAGTGCTACCGCCGCAGAAGAACCTCAATGTGACGGAGCGCATACCCGAAGTGATCATCACGCAATCCGTTGCGCGGTGGCTGTTTCCCCACGAAAACGCGCTCGGACGAGTCGTGTATCTCGCGCCGGGTGAGCCGTCGACGATCATCGGCATCATGAACGACGTGATCGCAACCGCCTGGGCAAGCACCCACTTCGGCGCGTATGACGACGCGCTGATTCCACGACCGTCAGTGGTGTATGGAAGCGGCTACCTGGTGCGGACTGCGCCTGGACAACGGGACAGGCTGATGCGGGTGGCCGCGCAGCACCTCGCTGCCTCGAACCCGAACCGGGTGGTCAATCAGGTCCGCTCTCTCGAGGATCTCAGGCAGCGGCTCTATCGGACCGATCTCAACATGACGATCTTCCTCTCGATCGTCACGGTGCTGCTGATTGGAGTGGCGTGCTTCGGCGTTTTCGCACTCGCCACCTTCAACGTGAGTACCCGCATCAAGCAGATCGGCACCCGCCGGGCCATCGGAGCGCGTCGCGCGGACATCGTCCGGTACTTCCTCGTCGAGAATGCGCTGATCACCACCGCCGGCGTCGTGATCGGTTGCGCGCTCGCACTCGGCGCGGGCTACTGGCTCTCCGTTCGGCTCGAGCTCCCGCGCCTCGACCTCTACTACCTCGTGGGCGGAGTGCTCGTGCTCTGGGGCATCAGCCAGCTCGCGGCATGGCACCCGGCACGTCGGGCCGCAACCGTCCCGCCCTCCGTGGCCACGCGGACAGTCTGAGCGCGAACGCATGAGGCCCGACTCCCCCGGCGACCTTCGTTCGAGCCTCGCGAACCGCGCGGTCCTCGTCATCGACGACAGCGACGCGGTGCGCACGGCGTTCGATGTGCTGCTGTCGCTGCACGGCGCACGGGTCTTCGGCGCGCCATCCCCGGACGAGGGACTCGATGCGCTCGCGCGGATGCCCGTCGATCTCGTCATCCAGGACATGAATTTCCGTCGCGAGGCGACGAGCGGCGAGGAAGGCGTGGCGCTCTTCCACACGATCCGGCGCGAGTTCCCGCACGTGCCGATCATCCTGCTCACCGCGTGGACGCATCTGGAGACCGCCGTCGAGCTCGTCAAGGCCGGTGCCGCAGATTACATCGCGAAGCCCTGGGAAGATGCACGCCTGCTCACGACGATCCGAAATCTTCTCGACCTGAGCGCCGCCCGCGCCGAGGCGGCCGCGATCCGCTCGGAGCGGCGCGACGCGCGTGAAGCGCTTGCCGAGCGGTTCGATCTGCGCGGCATCATCTATGAGAGCGAGGTGATGCACACTCTCGTCTCGATGGCGACCCAGGTCGCGCATGCCGACGTGCCGGTGCTCATCACCGGCTCGAACGGCGCCGGCAAAGAAGTGCTCGCCGACATCGTCCAAGCGAACTCCTCGGTTCGCGGCAAGCCCTATCTCAAGATCAATCTGGGCGCCCTCCCCGACGAGCTGATCGAGGCGGAGCTGTTCGGCACGGAGTCCGGCGCCTTCACGGGCGCACGACCGCGCGTCGGACGGTTCGAGGCGGCCGACGGGGGCACCATCTTCCTCGATGAGCTCGCCAATCTCTCGGGCACCGGCCAGGCGAAGCTCCTGCGGATCCTGCAGACCGGCGAGTTCGAGCGCCTGGGATCGAGCTCGACGCGCCGGACCCGCGTCCGGATCATCGCCGCCACCAATGCAAGCCTGCCGCAGGCGATCCGCGAAGGGCGCTTCCGTGAGGACCTGTTCTATCGGCTGAACGTGATCGAACTCGAGGTGCCGCCGCTTGCCGCGCGGCGTGAGGACATCCTCCCGCTCGCGCGCCATTTCCTGCAGCGGGGGTTCGAGCTTTCGGCGGATGCCGAGCGCGCGCTGCTCCGGCATGCGTGGCCGGGCAACGTGCGCGAGCTGCAGAACGCGATCCGCCGCGCCTGCCTGCTCTCGACGGAACCCCTCATCGCTGTGGGGGCGTTGAACCTTCCGCCTGCACCAGCCGCTGTCCGTGATGAGCAGGCGATCGATCGCGCGACCGTCGAGCAGGCACTCGAGCGGGCGCATGGTGTCGTCGCGCACGCCGCGCGTGACCTCGGACTCACTCGTCAGGCACTCTATCGCCGCATGGAGAAGTTGGGTCTCAAGACCGAGGCCGGACTGCCGCGCGGTCCCGGCTCGGGCGCCACGTCCTGATTCACGATGGCGCGCTGGTCGCTCTCAGGGCGTGCTGCGACCGCTCACGCGCTCGTAGCGGTGGTGGCCTCTTCGGGCGCTGCCGCCGCGGCACTATGGTTCCGGCGCCCGCTCGTGGGCGCGCTTGCAGGCATCGCCGTCGCCGTACCGTTCGCGCTGTGGCTCGCCCGCGCCGTCACGCGCCCGTGGTCGCGCGCGCTCGCCGCGGTGCGCGACGGTATCGTCAGTCTGCGTGATCGTGATTTGAGCGTGAGCATCGGCCGCACCTCCGACGACGAGCTCGGCGAGCTGATCTCGGCCTACAACTCGCTAGGCGACCTGCTCCGGCGCGAGCGGCTCGATCTCTATCAGCGCGAGCTGCTTCTCGATACGGTGATCCAGACGACCCCGCTCGTCCTCGTCCTCACCAACTCCGCCGGGCGAATCGTCTACAGCAACATCGCCGCGCGGCAGCTCCTGAGGGAGGGCCGCAAGCTCGAGGGGTTCGAGCTCGATCGCCTGCTCGATGAGGCACCCGCCGCGCTGCGCGAGGCGATCGCAAGCGGCGGCGATACGCTCTTCACGATGGAGGTCGGCGGGGAGTCGCAGGTCTATCATCTGTCGGTGCGCGGGTTTCAGCTCAATGCACAACCGCACCGTCTCATGCTCTTGAAGCAGCTCACACGCGAGCTCGCGGCCCAGGAGGTCGCCGTCTGGAAGCGGGTGACGCGCGTCATCGCGCACGAGCTCAACAACTCTCTTGCGCCCATCTCCTCGCTAGTGCATTCGGGACAGATGCTCGCGGACTCCCCGGACGCCGTGCAGCTCAAGCGCGTGTTCACGACGATCGGCGAGCGAGCCGCGCACCTCTCCTCGTTCATCGATGGCTATGCGCGTTTCGCGAAGCTCCCGCAGCCGCGCGTCACCTCGATCGGCTGGGCGCCGTTCCTCGCCCGCATCGAGGGGACGGCACCGTTCCGGCTCGAAGTCCCGTTGCCTGCGCGCCCGGTCCTGCTCGACGCCAGTCAGATGGAGCAGGTGCTCATCAATTTGCTGAAGAACGCGATGGAATCCGGATCGCCTCCCGAAGAGATCAGTCTTGCGGTGCGCGAAGCTCCGGAAGGGTTCGTCGTCGAGGTAGCCGACCGCGGCAGCGGGTTCACCGAGGACGTGCTGCGCGATGCCCTGCTGCCGTTCTTCTCGACGAAGCCCACGGGCACCGGGCTCGGCCTCACCCTCTGCCGCGAGATCGTCGAGGCCCATGGCGGTCGCCTCAGCCTTGCGAACCGCACGGGCCGCGGGGCGGTGGCAACGATATGGCTGCCGGCTCGGTGAGAGATGTCGAGATCCGGCGAATCGCGCTATCGTTGATCCCGTCTCGAAGTTGCGCGAGGTTCATCCATGAAGATCGGCGCCGTCTACCCGCAGACCGAGCTTCGCGGCGACCCCGACGCCGTACGCCGCATTGGCACCGGCCTCGAATCGCTCGGCTACGACTATCTCCTCACCTATGATCACGTCCTCGGCGCGGTGCACGAGGCGCGCGAGCCTAAGCTCACAGGTCCGTATAACGAAAAGCATCCCTTCCACGATCCCTTCGTGATGTTCGCGCACCTCGCCGCGCTCACGCGGCATCTGGAGCTCGTCACGGGAATCCTCATTTTGCCGCAGCGGCAGACCGCCCTCGTCGCACGACAGGCAGCCGATGTCGATCTGCTCTCCGGTGGGCGTCTACGGCTCGGGGTCGGAATCGGCTGGAATCACGTCGAGTACCACGCTTTAGGCCAGGATTTCAGGACGCGCGGCGTGCGCGAGGAGGAGCAGGTCGAGCTCCTGCGCAAGCTCTGGAGCGAG
>DASXNC010000432.1:0-9046 GCA_036495325.1 Steroidobacteraceae bacterium | reverse complement strand
ACTACGTGCGGCTCGAGCCGCTGCAATGGTTCAATTTCTATCCGTTCTGGCGGGAAGGATCGTGACGAGCGAGCGCCGCGAGGCCGTCGTCATCGGCGCAGGCCCTTCCGGGGCGATCGCGTCCGTGCGATTCTCGCCGGCTATGCCTGGGACACGAGCAATCCGTTCGTGACCGAGACGCGCCGCCGCCTCGATGTGCTCGCGCAGCTCTGTACCATGCGGCCTGCGCTCGCGCGAAATCGGGCTTGACGGCTTCCGGCGGGGACCGTGTAAAAGGGCCAGATGGAGTCGGCATGACGGAGACGGTTTTCGTCACCGGATCGAGTCGCGGCATCGGGCGTGCGATCGCGCTCGCGCTCGCGAGCGACGGGTACGACGTTGTCGTGCATTGCCGCGCGCGTCGCGACGAGGCGGAGCAGGTCGCGGGCGAAGTCGGCGCGCTCGGCCGTGCCTCGCGCGTGCTGCAGTTCGATGTGACCGATCGGGCGCGCTGCTCGGAAGTCCTCGGCGCGGACGTCGAGGCTCACGGGGCGTACTACGGCGTCGTCTGCAACGCGGGGCTCGCGCGGGATGCGGCGTTTCCCGCCATGAGCGGCGAGGAGTGGGACGCGGTCCTCAAGGGCAACCTCGATGCCTTCTACAACGTTCTACAGCCGCTCGTCATGCCCATGGTTCGCCGGCGCGCACCGGGACGCATCGTGACGCTCGCTTCGGTTTCGGGCATCACCGGCAATCGCGGTCAGGTGAACTACAGTGCCGCGAAGGCGGGCATCATCGGTGCGACGAAGGCGCTCGCGGTGGAGCTCGCGAAGCGGCAGATCACGGTCAACTGTGTCGCTCCGGGACTGATAGAGACTGAGATGGCGCACGATGCGCCACTCGAGGAGCTCACGAAGCTGATTCCCATGCAGCGACCCGGCACGGCGCAGGAAGTCGCCGCGGTCGTGAGCTTTTTGCTCTCGCCGGCCGCCTCGTACGTGACCCGGCAGGTCATTGCCGTGAATGGGGGGCTCGTGTGAGCCGGGGGCTCCTCTGATGGGCGCCGAGCGGCGCGTCGCGGTGACCGGCATGGGCGCCATCACGGCGCTCGGGTGCTCCTGGCGGGAGGTGGAGGCGCATTTCCGAGCTGCACGAAACGCCGTGCGCTACATGCCCGAGTGGGAGCGCTTCACGGACCTCGCCACGAAGCTCGCGGCGCCGCTCGAGACCTTCGAGCCGCCCGCGCACTGGTCGCGCAGGCAAATGCGCGGCATGGGCCGCGTGTCTCAGCTCGCGGTCGCGGCCGCCGAGACCGCGGTGCGCAATGCCGATTTAAGTGGCGATCGGCTGCTTGCAAGCGGGGCGGCGGGCGTCGCCTGCGGGTCCTCGATGGGCAGCATCGCCGACACCAAGGACTTCACGATCATGCTGCTCGAGGGCAAATCGCCCCGACTCAACGCGAACTCCTACGTGCGCATGATGCCGCACACGGCCGCCGCCAATATCAGCATCTTCTTCGGCCTGAAGGGCCGCATCGTCCCGACCTCGAGCGCCTGTACCTCGGGCAGCCAGGCGATCGGCTTCGCCTACGAGACGATCAAGCAGGGCAAGCAGACGGTGATGATCGCCGGCGGCACCGACGAGCTCTGTCCGAGTCAGGCAATGTCGTTCGACATGCTCTACGCCACGAGCCGGCGCAACGACGAGCCGAACACGACGCCGAGGCCCTACGACCTCGATCGCGATGGTCTGGTGATCGGCGAGGGCGCAGCGATCCTCGTCCTCGAGGACTTCGAGCACGCGCGCGCGCGTGGGGCGCGCATCTATGCAGAGATCGTGGGGTTCGCGACCAACAGCGACGGCAGCCATGTGACGCGGCCGGAAGAGGCGACGATGCGGGCGGTCCAGGAGCTCGCGCTCGCCGATGCGAGGCTGCCGCCGTCGGCCATCGGGTACGTCAACGGGCACGGGACGGCCACGGAACATGGGGACATCGCCGAGTCGCGCGCCACCGCGGCGGCGCTGGGGTCGCGGGTCGCAATTTCGAGCCAGAAGAGCTTTTTCGGCCACACGCTCGGGGCATGCGGAGCAATCGAGGCGTGGCTCAGCATCGAGATGATGAACGCGGGCTGGTTCGCGCCGACGCTGAACCTCGAGCACGTCGATCCACGCTGCGGTGAGCTCGATTACATCGCAGGCGAGGGGTGCTCGCTCGAAGTCGAGCATGTGATGAGCAACAACTTCGCCTTTGGTGGGGTCAACACTTCGCTCATCGTGAAGCGCGCGAGCTGATGCGGGACGCCGTGGACGCGCCGCTCGTTCATTCCGCCGAGCCGGCGAGACCCATTCTGTTTGCCGGCGGGCGGGTAGTCTCTCTCGGGGAGTTCCTCGCGAACGTGCGCCGCGTCGCCTCGGTGCTCGGGGCCGGGGGCCCGATCGTCAATCTCTGCGAGCACCGGGACCTGTTTCTGATCTCCTATTGCGCCGCGCTCGTCCGCGGTCGGACCAATCTACTTCCGCCTTCGCGCGCGCCGCTCGTCGTCGAAGAAGTGGCGGCAAGCCACCCCGAGAGCCTGCGCTGCGACGACACGTGGGTGGCGCGTGCGCTCGCCGACGGCTCAGCTGCCGCCGGCTCAGGGGCAGGGGGCACGTCCGGAGGCGCTACGGGGGCACCGCGCATTCCGCTCGAAAACGTCGTCGAGATTCCGTTCACCTCCGGCAGTACCGGGGCGCCGAAGGCGCACGTGAAGCGCTGGCGGACGCTGCTCGGCAGTACGGTGCACAACGCGGCGCGCATTCGGGAATGCCTTCCGTCGGGAGGGGCCGCGGCGCGCCCCTGGATCGTCGCAACAGTGCCGTCGCAGCATATGTATGGCACGGAGACCTCGATTTTGCTGCCGCTCGCCGCGGACATGGCCGTCCACGCGGCGCGGCCTTTGTTTCCGGCCGATGTCGCCGCCGCGCTCGCGGAGGTCTCCGCCCCACGTGTGCTCGTCGCAACGCCGGTTCACTTGCGCGCGCTGGTGGACTCGGGGCAGCGCTTTCCCGAGGTGGGCGTCGTCGTGTCCGCCACCGCGCCGCTCGAGCGGCAGCTCGCCGCGGCAGTGGAGCGCGTATTTGGCGCGGTCATGCTCGAGATGTTCGGCTCGACCGAAACGTTGGTCATCGCCACGCGACGGACGGCGCACGAAGGGTCCTGGCATCTTTATCCGGGGGTCACGCTCCATCCGGGGCCGGAGGCCACCGTCGCCGATGCGCCCTGGTTCGATGCACCCGCCGTGCTGCAGGACTTGGTCGAGCTCGAGGGAAGTGACCGGTTCATCGTGCGCGGCCGCAACGCCGACATGATCGAGGTCGCGGGCAAGCGAGCCTCGCTCGCGGATCTCAACCAGCGGCTGCTCGCGATTGCCGGTGTGCGCGATGCGGCCGTATTTCAGCCAGAGGATGCGAGCGGCGCCGTGCGGCGCGTGGCCGCGCTCGTCGTCGCGCCGGGTCTCGCTGTGGAGGCGATCCTCGCAGAGCTCGGCCGCGGAATAGATCCTGCTTTCCTGCCGCGTCCGCTCGTGCTCGTTCCGGCGTTACTGCGCAACGAGCTCGGCAAGCTCTCGCGCGAGACGCTCCTCAAGCTCGCGGCCGAGCATCTCCGGCATCAGGCGTGAGCGCAATCGACTTCGACGAGGAGCTCGGCGCGGCAGATGTCCGCCTCGAGCATCAGGCACTGGGCGCCGGGCGGTAGACGCTCCGCGAGGTAAGCCGCGGCCAGATCTGCCGATGAGCCATCGCGCAAGTAGACCTTGAGTCTCGCCTGTCCACTCAAACGGCGCGGGAGAGCGGGCTCGATCGCGGCTGCCCGCTCGAGGACGCTCGCCAGGTTCGCCAGGGTCTCATCGAGCTGATCGCGTAGCGAGCCGCGATGTCGCGAGGCGTGCCCGACGATGCTCGCGGTACCGGAGACGAGCAGTAGGCCGGGCGATACGAGCATCGCGCGCGAGAAGGTCGGAGATGCCGGGCCGTACTCGCGCGGATACCGATAGGCGCTCATCTGACGAGGATTCTCGAGCGCGGCGCCCAAAGCGCGCGCGGCAAGCCAATAGACTTGGAGGATGTGCGAGCCATCGCGCCGGCCAATCGCGGTCGCGGCCGGGAAGCGGTCGCGAGGAGCCGGCGGGCGCTCGGCTGGGGCGCGGGGCGGACGCGGCGCGGCGCGGCTCGCCGCAGCCCGGAAGGCCCCGAAGGCCCCGAACGCCGCAGCCCCGAAGGCCGCGGCGCGGCCGACGCAGAACTGCTTGTAGCGCTCCTCGTCGCCTTCGCCGGCGTTGATGGCGTCGAAGTAGTTCCACATTCGCAGCAGGTGCGGAAAGCCTGATCGGGCCCGAAAGCGGAGGATCGTGGCATACGCCCATTCAGCCGCCGCAGCGAGGTCTCCGTGCTCGCGCTCGTCGAGCTCGATCCGTCCGGCGAGGTGCTCCTCGTCGGCGGCGAAGCGCACCGGCCCGTCGCTTCCCGTGCGCACTTTCCCGGCCGCGCGCCACAGCTCCACGACGTCCGCGGGGCCGAGCGGATCGAGTCCCACGTCGATGAGGCGCGGATCGGCAGGTTGCGCGTTGGAGGCGGGCGAGTGCGCTTGCGGGGTGGCCGGGTTTGTCGTGTTACGCCCGAACGCGATCGCAGCGAGCACGTCCGGCGCCAGCGGCGCCGCGAGGGCGTCCGGGAGCAGGCGCGCGTATTCGATGCGCGGTGTCGCTCGCGGTTCGGCAGCGGCGAGCTCGAGGTTGATCATGGCTGCGATCCGTGACCGGCGTTGCAAAACCGGGCGTACGCCGGCCGTAGGCGATCGCTGTGATACGATGCCGCGTCCGTGACCCCCGCCGAAGCAGTCTATCGCGCACCTCGACATGCCTGCCAGCCAAACGCCTGCAGAGCGTGAGCTCGCTGGACTCATTGTCCAATCGGTGAACCTCGAAGCTGTCAAGCCAGAGGACATCGATCCCGAAGCGCCGCTGTTCGGCGCGGGGCTCGGGCTCGATTCGATCGATGCGCTCGAGATCGCGCTCGAGATATCCAAGCGCTACGGCCTGCAGCTGCGCTCGGATGATGAGGAGAACCGGCGCATATTCGCTTCGCTCCGCGCCCTGTCGCGGCACATCGAGGAGCACCGCGCGGGCGGGAACGCGCACTGAGGTCGCCGCGCCGTGCGAGGGCTCGGCGGTGTGCCCGATCGTCCACCTGTTGCATCGATTCACATTGCTGGATATAATTACAGTGTGCATCGAAGCTCCTACCGCCGAGAGGGCGGAACGTAAAAGCGCGTGGAGCGACCGTAAGACCGGCGGCGCAGTGGGTCGGAGAAACCGTAAAGCGCCACAAGGCAGTCGTGGTGAAGCGCGAACCGACCAGAAGGTCCGCTTGGAACCGGATCCTGCGAGCATCGTGAGGAACGATGTGAGACAGGATCATGGCCGCACTCTAATTTGCGTGACCGCCTATACCGTGGCGTGCGCAGCCGGCGTGGGCCGGATGGCGTTCGCTTCGGCTCTGCGCGAGCGGGTGAGCGGCTTGCGGCCGAACGATTTCTCGGCGGCGCCGCTCGAAACATGGATCGGGCGCGTCGAAGGGCTCGAGCGCGAGGATGCTGCGCTTCCTGCCGCGTTCGCGACCTGGGACTGCCGCAACAACCGTCTCGCCTGGCTCGCCCTGCAGCAGGACCGCTTGCTCGAGCGGGCTGCGGCTGCACGCGAGCGCTACGGCGCCCACCGCGTCGCAATCATCGTCGGCACCTCCACCTCGAGCATCGGCGCAACCGAGGAGGGCTACTGCCTTCTGCAGCCCGACGGGGAATTTCCGCCGGAGCTCCGCCGGCCGATCATTCATGCGCCGCACTCGCTCGGCGATTTCCTCCAGCACGTGCTGGCGCTCGAGGGCTTCTGCGTCACCGTGGCGACCGCCTGCTCCTCGAGCGCGAAAGTGTTCGCGCACGCGGAGCGCCTGCTCCGCTTGGGGCTCGCGGACGCGGCGCTCGTCGGCGGGACCGACAGCCTGTGCGGCAGCGTGCTGTTCGGCTTCAACTCCCTGGGGCTGCTCTCGCCCGAACCGTGCCGACCGTTCGACCCCGCCCGCCGGGGCCTGTCGCTCGGGGAGGCGGCTGGCTTTGCGCTCCTCGAACGGGACGGCGACGGTCCCTGGCTCCTCGGGTGCGGCGAGTCGAGCGATGCGCACCACATGTCATCGCCGCACCCCGAAGGACGAGGCGCGCGGCTCGCGATCGACGCGGCGCTCACCGCCGCCCGCATCCCTGCGCGCGACGTGGACTACATCAACCTGCACGGTACCGCGAGCCAGAAGAACGACGAGATCGAAGGCCGGCTCGTCGCCGAGCTCTTCCCAGCTCAAGCCTTCGCGAGCTCGACCAAAGGTTGGACCGGGCATGCGCTCGGGGCGGCGGGCGTCATCGAGGCGGCGGTCGCGCTCAATGCGATCGAGACGGGACTCGCACCCGGCACCCTCAATTCGAGCGCGATCGATGCGGCCTGCGGGCCGCAGGTGCGGCTCGAGAACGAACAGCGCGAGGTGCGCATCGCGGCGAGCCATTCTTTCGGATTTGGGGGCAGCAACTGCGTACTCGTGTTCGGGCGGGAGAGGCCGCGTTGAGCCGGCTGTTCGAGCCGGGCGGGGACTCCACAATGGCCGCACGGAGCGGGCGAGTGTTCATCGAGGGCATCGCCCTCTGGGCGCCGCGGCTTCCCGGATGGGACGCGGCGCGGGCGATTTTGCGTGGCGAGGCGCCGCCGGCCGCCGCGCCCGCGGCGCGACCCGCGCCGGCGGTGCTTGCGCCGACCGAGCGCCGGCGTGCTCCCGACAGCGTGGCCGTCGCGCTCGAGGTCGCGTCCGCTGCCTGCGAGAGCTCGGGGCGGGCGCCGAGCGCGCTCGCGAGCGTGTTTGCGTCGACCTTCGGCGATACCGCTGTGAGCGATTACCTGTGCGGCCAGCTCGCGCGCGCGCCGCTCGACACCTCGCCCACGAAGTTTCACAACTCGGTGCACAACGCGGCCGCCGGATACTGGGCGATCGCGACGGGCTGCCCCGAGCCCTACACTGCGATCACCGCGCATCAGCATACGTTCGGTGCGGGGCTTGCGATGGCATGCACTCACGCGCTCGTCGATCAGGCCGCGATCCTCTATGTGGCCTACGACATTGAGACCCCGGGCCCTCTCGCGACCATGGCGCCCAGCCGCGGGGTTCTCGGCGCGGCGGTCGTGCTCGCGGCAGTCCCCTCGCCGCGTACACTTGTCCGAGTCGACCTGCGCTTGGAGCAGGGAGAGGCTCGAGCTACTCGGGCGCGACCCGCAAACGAGGCGCTCGTGGAGGGAAATGCGATGGCGAGTTGCGTTGCGCTTTTCGAGGCGCTGGCGGATGCGGTTCCGGGGCAAGAGGTCGTGCTGACGCTCGCCCCGCGGCTCGCGCTGCGGCTCGAAGTCGCTCCAGGGGGCTGAAGCGGCGCATGCCCACGTACAAGGGGAATATGGTCGAACGTACGGACGTGCTCATTGTCGGCGGGGGGCTTGCTGGGCTCACCCTCGCCTTGCAGCTCAAGCGGCGGCTGCCGGCTCTCGATATCGTCGTGCTCGAGCGCCGGAAACATCCGGTTCCCGCCGCGACTCACAAGGTCGGGGAATCCTCGGTTGAGATCGGGGCGGACTATTTCGACGTGGTTCTCGGCCTCGGGGACCATCTGCGGAGTCACCAGCTCAAGAAATTCGCCTTTCGGTTCTTTTTCTCTGACGGCCGGCGCGATGTGGACAAGGTGGTCGAGGTGGGTCCGGGCCGCTACTTCTCGACGCCCACGTATCAGATCGACCGCGGCATCTTCGAGAATTTCCTCGGCGGTGAGGTGCGGGCCGCGGGCGCAAAGTTCCTCGATGGAGCGGTCGTGCGGGGCTTCACGCTCGGCGACGAGGCCCACCGGGCGCGCGATCGGGAGAGCGGCGCCAGTCATCAGCACGAGCTTTCTCGGGACCACGAGGTCGCTTACGAGCATGAGGGCGCGCAGCGACGGATATCGGCGAGGTGGCTCGTCGATGCCTCTGGGCGCGCGGGACTTCTGAAGCGCCATCTCGGGCTCGCCGAGCGCAACGCGCACGACGCCAACGGGGTCTGGTTCCGGATCGGCGCGCGCATCGACATCGATGACTGGTCGCACGATGAGGGTTGGCTCGCGCGCTGCGAACCGCGCGAGCGCTGGCTCTCGACCAATCACCTGGTCGGCGAGGGCTACTGGGTCTGGCTCATTCCGCTTGCATCCGGATCGCACTCGGTCGGCATCGTGGCGGATGCGCGCCTGCATCCGCTCGCGGAGATGAACAGCTTCGATCGGGCGATGCGCTGGCTGCACCGGCACCAACCGCGGCTCGCCGATTCCCTGGAAGCGCAGCGCGGTCAGGTGCAGGATTTCGCGTTCCTGCGCGACTTCTCCTACGGCTGCAAGCAGGTCTTCTCCGGCGCGCGCTGGGCGCTCACGGGCGAAGCCGGCGTGTTCCTCGATCCGTTCTACTCACCCGGCAGCGACTTCATCGCGATCGCGAACACCTACATCACGGAGCTCGTCTCGAAAGACATCGAGGGTGCCCGTGTGGCGCGGTTCGCGAAGGTCTACGAGCAGATCTATTTCGACTTCTACCGGATCATGCTGTCGATCTACGTCGATCAGTACGCGATTTTCGGCGACCCCGAAGTGATGCCGGTGAAGGTCGTGTGGGACTACGCCTATTATTGGGGCGTGCTGTGCCAGCTGTTTTTCCAGCGGCGCCTCACCGACACCGCAATGCTCGCACGTCTGCACACCGAGCTCGCCGCGACACGCGATCTCAACGAGGCCGTGCAACCCTTTCTCCGCGCGTGGTCGCGTGTGAGCGGGAAGCGCAACGACGCGACCATGATCGATCAAGCCGCGCTCGGCTGGTTCACCGAGCTGAACCGTGGGTTGCGCGACCCGCTCGATGATGCCGGATTCGACGCGCGCATGCGGGAGAACTGCGTGCTGCTGCACGGGCTCGCGGCGGAGATCGTC
>DASXNC010000431.1:0-2335 GCA_036495325.1 Steroidobacteraceae bacterium | reverse complement strand
AACCCCGTGCCGCCCCCGACGCCTGGGTTGAGACCGACGCCGTCATCCACGATGCTCACCGCGAGCCGCCGTCCGCCAGTATGGGTCTCAATCTCCGCGCTCAAGACGATATTGCCACCGGACGCGCTCGGTTCGATGCCGTGTTTGATCGCGTTTTCGGTGAGCGAGATGAGCATGAGCGGCGGGAAGGGATGGCGGCGCAGGCTCGGCGGCACATCGATCGAGTATCGCAACCGATGTCCCAGCCGCACCTGCATGAGGGCAAGATAGCTCGCGCAGATGTCGATCTGTTGGTCGAGTGTCGAGTGCGTGCTGCCCACGTCTGCCCTGAACCTGGGAAGCGTCGCGCGCAGGTGATCGACCAGCGCTTCGAGAGTCGCTTCGGCCCGATCGGGGTCCTTGCGGATGAGCGAGTGAATAGACGCGAGCGTATTGAAGAGGAAATGCGGCTCGACCTGCGCCTGCAGCACCGTCAGGCGCAGATCGGCCTCGTTCTTGTCCCGGCGCAGCGCCGCGAGCTCACGCGCATGTTGCGCCTCCTGCCAGATATGCTGCTCGCGAAAGAAGGTGCGCAGCGCGAGCCCGCCTCCGAGACACAGGAATAACGTCGCCTGCACCGTTCGGAGTACCGGAAAGAACAGGGGAGGCGGCTTGTGGAGCATCTGCGCGGGGAATCCGAAATACGCGAGGACCCGCGGCTCGACCATCACTCGAACGAAGACTTCTGCCGCGTACTGCCCGGCGCAGCTGACGAGAACCCCCGCGGCAAGGGCGATGACAACCGCTACACGCTCAGTCTGCTGCGGAAGCCGCCGATGGCGCACGATGGTCGCAAATGCAGGTCCCGCGGTGACGAACGTAATCCATATTGGAACCGCCACGGCGGCGTAGAGCAGGCCGAGCCGGCCATCGTGAATCTCGAACCCGAGCATGAGCGTTTCGGCGAGCCCGATCGCCGCGGCGAGCGGTGCAAAGATCGCCGTCCGCCGCCAGAACCAAGGCGCGCTGAATACCGGGTAGCCCCGATAGCCCGACAGGGATAGGGCATGCCCCGTGAACACATCCGCTGGAAGCGGCTCGGTGAGCGCCGGTCTCTCCAGATGCACAGCCGCCGGCTCGCCGTCTCCGCTCGTGTCGCGGCGTTCGACGGTCGACTCATCCAGCGTGGCGGCAGCTTCGTTCATCGGGCTTTCCGGACCTCGCGCCCACGATAGCCCGCCGCTGCTCCAATTGGCAGGCCTTGCGACGGAGCACCGCTATCCGCTCGCGAGGGGCCCCGGATCGGGCGCGAGTGCCGGGCTGCCGCCCCGGTGCGAGGCGCCGAGCGTTTGCTCAGGCGCACCCGAGCGCATCGGCCAGCGCGCGGCAATCTCCCACCATGAGGTCCGGATCGGCAACCCCGGTGGGCCAGTCCCGACGGTGCCGATTCATCCACGCGGTCCGCAATCCGGCGGCGCGCGCGGCCTCGACGTCGAGCCACGGATCATCTCCCACATATAGGATCTGGCCTGGCTCGAGGCTCAATTCAGCACAGAGGGATTCGAAGCAGCGCCGATCGGGCTTGGCCGCGCCGATTTGCCGCGCGTTCAGTGAGACCGCGAAGGCCTCTGCCAGCCCGATGAGCACGAGATCCGCATTGCCATTGCTGAGCGTCGCGAGCGCATAGCGCGATCCGAGCCGCTCGAGCGCGGGGCGCACATCCTCGAACAGGTCGAGCTCGTTGCGAGCTCGATAGAAGACGTCGAATGCCTGCGCCGCGATCGCTTCCTCGTAGCCGCACTCGCGCGCGTGGCGCGCGAGCGCCACGGTGCGCACATAGGTGAAGTCGTGCGCTCGCTCGGGCTCCTCGCGCGCGACCTGCTCACGCGCGGCGCGCATCTCATCGAGTGTGACCCGCTCCGGAATGCGCGGGCAGTTCTCCCGCAGCCACTCGACCAGCCGCCCCTCGGCGCGCTCGATCACGGGCTCGATGTCCCAGAGGGTGTTGTCGAGATCGAAGGCGATGGCGCGCAGGTTACCGAGCATGGCGTGCAAATTCTCCCTAATATTGCCGCTTTCCGATCCGCTCCGCATGCACCAGATCATTGCGCTCGCCCTGTTCGCGGCGACCTATGCCGCGATCGCGCTCGGCCGCGTCCCGGGCCTGCGCCTCGATCGCGCCGGCGCGGCGCTCGTCGGTGCCGCCGGCATGGTCGCTGCGGGGACGCTCTCGCTCGATGAGGCGTACCGCGCCATCGACCTGAACACGATCACGCTGCTTCTCGGCATGATGATCGTCGTCGCGGACCTGAGGCTCTCCGGGCTATTTCAGCGCGTAAGCGCCTGGGCGGCGGCC
>DASXNC010000430.1:0-7021 GCA_036495325.1 Steroidobacteraceae bacterium | reverse complement strand
CGTGAGGTCGAGCATCCACAAATGCGTTCTTCCACGATTCGCCGGCACGTCGGTCTCGCGGACCTCGAACACGACGTGACGCCCGTCGGGCGAGACGACAGGACCGCTCACGCGGCGCAACCGCACGAGATCCTGGATCGTGAAAGGCGATCCGCCGGCCTCTGCGCGCACGGGCTGCGCGACCAGGACGAGCACGAGAGCGCCGGCTGCGAGCACGGCCCGGGCGAGCGCAACCGGGCTGCGCGCGACGCGAGACGCGGCGCCGTTCAAACAATGCATGGTCATTCCCTCGAAAATCGAAAGCGCAGGATTATAGCGGCGCCACCGACCGGGCCGTTCGCTTTATCAGCACTGTCGCCCTCCCGCTGCTAATCGGGCTGAGCGGGAACCTTTCGAGACCGCTATGCGCGTCACAGCGGAAAGGGCCTCGACGGGTTGAACTTTCCCCATTGGCGGCCGTTCTACTGAAGTGAAGGTCGACTCGAGGAGGGTCGAGCTCGGATATGCCGGACATCGCATCGGAACCCGAACAACCGCGCCACGTCGTCCGCGTCGCGAATCTGCAGGAGTTCTTCCGCGACCACGTTCACGACGCGCTCGAGCGGCAGCACGTCGCAGTGGAGGATCAAACCGAGCACTACGTGGTGAATCTGCTCACGCTCTTCGCGCGCTCCGAGGCGCTCTTCGAGGCGACGCCCGAGGGCCCGAGATTGAAGCCGCTCGTCGTCATGCTCACCGAGGCGCTCGAGGCGCGCTCCGCGGCGGACCGCCATCGCGGCTTGCAGCGACTCGGGGACGTGTCGCTCTTCATCGCGGGATTCTTCGCGCACAGCTTTGCGCGCAAGCTCATCGACGTCGACTACCACATCGCCATGGGCGGACGGGCGTATCGCACGCTCGCCGAGACGCTCGCACATTCCCGCAGCCGCGTGCTCGCGCAGGTCTTCGCCGAGCTCGCCGAGAAGTTTCAGCCGCTCGTCGATGCGCTCAACGAGGTGAGCGAGACCTCCTACCATCACACCGATCGTGACGTCCTGCGGCTCTACGAGCTGTGGCTGAAGACCGGAAGCCGCCGCTCCTATGGCATTCTGAGGCGGCTCGGCGTCGATCCCACGCCGTCGGCCCGCACCACGCAGTGATTCTGCGCCAGCTGCAGGAGCTGATCGGCGGCATCTACGACGTGAGCATCGCTCACGACGTGTACGATTTCCTCGTGACCGACCGTCGACGCCTGCCGGCGGCGGTCCGCGCGCATCCGACGGACGAGCAGCTCGTCGTGGCGAGCGCCGGCGGGGGCGAGATCGGCGTCTCTCTGTATCTCGATCCCGAGCTCCTCGAGCGTTTGAGGCGCGCCGATCCGATCGAGGCGCTGCACGAGGGCAACGTCGCGGACTACTGGACGGCGCTCGAGGGCGTGAGCCACTTCGTCTATCTGGCCTGGAACAGCGGGCACGACAAAACGGTCTCGCTCCTCGAGCTCGAGCTGCAAGCGGAGATCGACAAGTACGTCGCGAGCTGGTGGCTGCTCAAACAGCAGGTCCCGGAGCGTTTCCCAGCGGAGCTGATGCGGCTGCTCTTCGAGCGTACGCGCATCGATCCGGCTCTTGCCGCCGGGCGAGAGGAGATCTATCGGCGCGCGAGCCTCTATGCGGAGCGCTTCTGCCGGCGCATCGAACGCGCGTTGCGCGCGCGCGGCGCCTCGACCGAACGTGAGGTGCTGACCGAGTTGAGGCGTTTCTACCGGCTCACCGACGCGCGCAAGCGGGAGCACATCGAGGCGCATGCGTGACCGGATTGACGCCCGAGGGCTCCACGGAGCCGCCAGGGCAAGTGAGTCACTTCTCTTCCGGGTCCTCGCCGCGCTGCTTGCGCGCCTCGAGCTCGCGCATCTGCTTGATCCACTCGGAGAGCTTGCGCAGATCGCGCGGCTTGGCGGGGCGGTCCGGCTGCTGGTCCGTGGGCCGGTTCGACGGGGCCGGCCCGGGCCGCGCCTTCGCCGCCTTCTGGTAGGGATCGTATCCTCCCCCCGGCCGGGCGGTCGTCTCGGTGTCCTCGAGAGAGAGCGACACGCGTTCGCCATCCTGCGGCGCCTTCACCCATTCCACACTGGCGTTGCCGCGGTCGTCGTGCACGACCTTGGCGATGCGGCGGCGCTCCAGAATGCTGGTGGCGCCGGTCGGATCTCCACTCGGGTTCGATTTGTCTTTCTTTTGATTATCTTGCATCGGAATATGTCGTGTGCCCGGCGCTCCGGTCCGGCTCGCCCAAGCTACTCTCAGAGCTCGGGGAGGGCTGTGCCGCGCTTCACGCTTCGCCGCCGGTCCGAGCCGGTGGCCATTTCGCGAGCATGTGCGCGGCGCGCAGCAGACCGATCACGGTTTTCCCGTCCCGAATTTCGCCGTCGAGTGCGCGCCTGCAGGCCTCAGCAAGCGCCACCCAGTGGACCTCGAACACCTCGTTGCTCTCCGGGGCGGCGGCGGCCGCCGCGAGATCGAGAGCGAGGTACAGATGCAGCACCTCGGAGAACACGCCGGGCGAGCTCAAACACGTCCCGAGGCTCGACCAGCGGCTCGCCTCTACGCCCGCCTCCTCGATGAGCTCGCGGCGCGCGGTCTCGAGCGGCGGCTCGCGCGGCTCGAGCTTTCCCGCCGGCAGCTCCCAAATCCACCCACCCGCGACGTAGCGGTACTGGCGCAGCAGGCAGACGCGATCGCTGCCGTCGACGGCGACGACGGCAGCGCCGCCGGGATGATGAACTACCTCGAGCGCGGTTTCGGTACCGTTGGGCAGCACGACCTCATCGACCGTCACCCGGATGATGCGGCCCACGAAATGCGTGGTCGACTTCAGCTCAAAGCCCTCCGCTCCGCCGGAAGCGCGTGTAGGACTCCGCAGCAGGTTTCGAGCCGCCGGCGCCCGCTGCCCCGGCGCTCAGCGCGATCTCATCGCGCGTGAGCTCGACGCGGATGGCAAGCGGTTCGGCGCCTCCGGTGAGCGCGGATGAGGTGACGCAGTGACTCGCGTCGTTGGCCGCGACGTCCTTGCCCGCCTCGGCGGTAAAGGTGAGTCCGCAGCCGCGCATCAGTTTGACGTCCTCGGGCTGCAGCGAGCTGAAGAGCTCCGGCATCGACACGCCTTCGCGCCAGCGCTGCGGGTCCGTGAACGAATAGATTGCGGCGATGATCTTGCCGTTCACGAAATCGATCGAGGCGAGGTGCTGCGCGAGGATCAGACGCGGTGTGCCCGGCGGCTCGATGCGGCCCGCCGACTCCTCGACGTAAAAGACGTGATGGCCCATCTGCAATGCATCGACGGGCAGCACCGAGAGCGCGAGCGGCTCGTGGGGCGGGCGTCCTGCCCTCCGCTCGGCAGCGATCTGCTCCTGATTGTCGTAGCGCCCCGGCAGCCACTCGTCGATCTGCGCAAGCTCGGCATCGCGGTGCGGAGACTGGCCCGCGCATCCCGCGGCGAGCAGCGCCGCGGCGAGGGACAGCGCCGACAGGCACCCCGCTGCGAGGCGCTCAACCATAGGTCACACGCCATTCGGCACGGTAGCCGAGGCCGAAGGTCATGAGCCGCTCGAGCAGCTCGCGGTAGTCGACGCCGGCTGCACGCGCCGACTCGGCGAAATCCTCCGCGGCCTCGAGATTGGGATTCGCGTTTGCCTCGAGCACGTAGATATCCCCCGAGGGCGTCACGCGGAAGTCCATGCGCGCGTAGCCCGACATGCCGAGCGCCCGATAGATCCGGCGCGAGAGCCGGTCGAGCTGCGCCTCGATTCCCGTCGGCAGATCGGCCGCCGCGAGCGTCGTGATGCCGTAGCGTTGTTGGTAGCGCTTGTCCCATTTCACCTTGCGAGTGGCGATGGCGGCGAGACTGTCTGGCATCGAGCCGAAGACCATCTCCCACACAGGCAGGCGCGTCAGCCGATCGTTGCCCATCACTCCGACGTACAGCTCACGCCCCTCGATGTACTCCTCGACCAGCGCGTCCGACTTGATCTGCTCGTGAACAAACTCGACGCGCTCCTTGAGGCGAGCGGCATCCTCGACCACGGAGGCCTGCGCGATGCCGAGCGAGGCATCCTCGACCGTCGATTTGACGAACAGCGGGAACTTGATCCGCCGCGGCGTGCGAAAGCGTGCCCCGCGGCGAAACACGGCGAACTGCGGTGTCGGCACACGATGGAACGCGAGCAATTGCTTGGAGAGCGACTTGTCGCGCGAGAGCATCAGGCCGCGCGGATTGCAGCCCGTGTAGGGCTGCCGCATCAGCTCGAGGAAGGCGACGACGTGCTGGTCGTAGGTACCGATGCCGTCGAATTCCTCGAGCAGATTGAAAACGACGTCGGGCTTCCAGTCGGCGATCGCAGCACGCAGCTCAGTCAGGCTGTCGAGCACGCCGATGCAGTTCACCGTGTGCCCGGCGGCTTTGAGCGTCGAGACGACGTCGTACTCGGTGCGCCACTCGTCGATTTCTTTCTCCTCGTGGCCCTCGAGGCTATCCG
Organism: Steroidobacteraceae bacterium; assembly: GCA_036495325.1. Lineage (GTDB taxonomy): Bacteria > Pseudomonadota > Gammaproteobacteria > Steroidobacterales > Steroidobacteraceae > JASHUC01. The sequence goes on along the minus strand of DASXNC010000430.1, from coordinate 2,514 downwards.
GAGGCACGAGACTCGCATGTACGACGACCAGCGCGCGCTGTGTCTTCATAGAGCGAGGTGCGGCGTCTCACCCTGCGCGTAGAAGCGAGCAACCCGTCCGAGTATCCAGCGCGCGTTGCGCTCGGCGTCGCGGCGGCTGCCGCGGACGTAGAGCTCGAGCCGCTCGCACCGCTCGATGAGCATACGCAGGATTTGATAAACGCTGTAGGGCGGCAGACCGAGCTCGCGGGAAACCGCCTCTACGAGCGGGGTTTTCGAGGCGCGCAGGAGCGTCGCCACGCGCGCCGCGCGTGGCCGCTCGCGCTCGACGCTGAATGCCTTGAGCAGCAGCTCTTGCGCGAGCCCGCGGCGGTCGGACCTGCGCCGCGCGAGCTTGCGGCGGTAGACCTGCGCGAGAGTGCGCGTGTCGCTCGTGATCGAATCGATCCGGTGCCGATTGCGCACGGGAGGTGCCCTCCCGCGGCAGCTCGCCAAGAGCTCCTCGACCAGATTGAGCTTGTTGAAGGCAGGCCAAGCCGCGTACGTCTTGCGCCAATCGGAGTTCGGCTTCAGCCACACCGCGAACGTCTCGGCGAAATCCTCGGTCGGGTGCGCCTGCGCGTACCACTCCCCGAGATGATGCACGTAGCGCCGGCTGCCCGGGCGCGCGCGGTAGCGATGCGGATAGGGAAGCGAAGCCGGCCCGAACACCTCGCGCCAGCGGCGGCGGCGGCGCAGGCGATACGCGTTGTCGAGCGCGTGGCCCGCCTCGTGACGCAGGATCCGCATCAGCCATCGCGAGTTGCCGCCTTCGACTTCCCGCATGACGCGGCGCTCGAGCCGCTCGAGCCGCGGGTGCGCCAGATAGAAAGGAATGGCGATGCCCGGAACGCCATCGGGCGAGAACCACTCCTCGGAGAGCCACGCGTGAGGCTTGAAGCCGATGCCGCGCGCCTCGAGCTCTCGATACAGCCGGCGCAGATGCGGCGCGAGCCGCGAGGTCTCGACTGCGAGACGGAGATCGCACAGGCGCATTGCGAGCAGCTGCTCGTCCGTGAGGCGCGTCCAGGCGAACGCCGACCGCGAGCGGACAGATCTCGGGTGCGACCGGGTGGTGCTGAGTGAACCCATCGTGCGACGTCCGACCTGGAGCCTGCGAATGAGCCAAGCTCAAGCTCGGCCGCAGTGGGCGAGCATGAGTCCCGCAGACTCCTTGCAAGCTTACCGGAGCGGCGGGGCTTGTGTCCGCTCGAAAGCAGCCTCGAACAGCTGCTCGGCCATGCTCTCGATGAGGTCCAGGCGGAGCAGGGCGCTCCGCCAGCCCGGCGGGATGGCCGCCGCGCCATAGAACGCGCCGGCGAGCTGCCCGTAGGCCGCGCTCGCCACATCGGAGGCCTCGCCGAGATTGGCGACCAGGAGCACGCCGGAGGCGAAGTCGCGCGTCTGGTCGAATGCCCAGAGCGCCGCCTCGAGCACTTCGATGATCGTGCGGCCAGTATGGACCTGGCCGGGTCGCTTGCGACGGTAGCGCCCGTGAAGCAGCGAGCGCACGCGGGGGCGATAGCCCGCGGCCTCGAGCTCGGCGAGCCCGCTCGTCGGGGCGAGCACCTCTTCCTTGGGGGCGCCGGACAGAGCCGCATGCAGCATGGCGGCGAAGATCCGGCAGACCTCGACCACGGCCGGTGCCTGGCAAGTGATGCGCGCCGCGTCGCCGGCGAGCCGAACCGCCTCCTCGGCGGAGGAGAACGCGAACATCACGACGGGCGCGACGCGGGACAGGGGGTCCGGATCGAGCTTCTTCGGCTCGTGCGAGCCCGAGAACAACTGTCGGCGCCATTGGGCCGCGGCGAGCGCGCGGGTGGTGCCCGAGGTGATGCCGGCGCAAACCCCGGTCGCGGAGAGGTAGCCCTCCTGCTGCCAGCGCACGCAGCGCTCGACCTGATCACGGATATCGAAGTCGCGGCAGGCGATGAGGCTGTCGGCGAGGCAGAGCGCGAGTGCAGTGTCGTCGCTCCACGCGCCCCGCGGCAAAGCGAAGGGACCGCCCCCCGTTAAATCTGCAATGGGTGCAAACGTTCCGGGCTCGCGATCCTGCGTGGCCGCGGCCAATGCATCCCCCAGCGCAAGTCCGAGGAGCGCTCCACTGAAGCGGCTGCGGATCGCGGCCGGCGTGAGCGCCTCGAGGCGCGGCAAGGACGCCGCGTGCGGCACCCGGCCCGCGACCCGAACGTCGCCCGCATCGACCGAGCCGGGGATGCCGAGGATCACGCTCGGCCTCCAGGATCTTACATACTCGACCTGCGCCTCGGTCTCGGGCACGGACGGCCACTCCGTCGCGCGAGCACACTGCTGCCATGCAGCGTTCAGCAGCTCGAGCGCCTGATCACCGTCCGAGCCGCGCTCGACGAGCAGGCAGCCGACCACCATGCCGGTTCGCCCTATGCCGGCCCGACAGTGGACGTACACCCGCCGGCCGGCCCGCAAGGCACTTTCAATCGTCTCCAGAATGTCCGTCATGTGCGACGGGACGGCAGG
>DASXNC010000429.1:0-10273 GCA_036495325.1 Steroidobacteraceae bacterium | reverse complement strand
AATGACGCTCAGGATGATCGAGCGACGCGCGCCGAAGGTGACGCGCGCTTCGACGACGACGCCGGGCGGGGGCAGTTCGCGACTCACCGGGCGCCAACCGCCGGGCTCGCAGTCCTCGCGGGCTTCATTCCACAGGCCGTGACAGAGACGGTGGAGGCGGACAGGCTCTCCCGCGGGGACGGGATCGAGCTGAAGCTCGAATTCGGGCTCGTCGCTCGTGATCGACTCACCGCAGAGATCGCATGACAAACCGCTGCCGCGGCCGCCCCAGGTACGGAGAGCCTTCGCCCGCGGCAGGCGACCCTCGTCGATCCATTCACGAGCGCGCGCACGCAGCGCACCCGAAGCTTTTTCGGACGGTTCACTCATTGCCGCGCCAATGGCGGGCAGACCAACCCCTGTGTAGCGACTATACACCGGTCGACCGTTCGCAACCTGATTTCGCATACAGGCGTCCGACGTCCTCCGCTTTCCATTCCCGTCATGAATGCCGGCGGCTTACCCTGCCGCCAGGGTAAGCTGCCCGAAAGCGCGATGGCGAACCCCGAACTCCTCGATCAAGCGTTTACGCGCGCCGCGGGCGCCTCGCTCGTCGGCGGCAACCGCGTGCGTCTGCTGCGCGATGCACGCGAGAACTATCCGGCGTGGCTCGAGGCCATACAGGCTGCCGAGCGCACCATCCTTTTCGAGAACTATCTGTGGTGCGAGGACGACACCGGACGCGAGTTTCGGGACGCCCTCATTGCGAAGGCACGCGCCGGTGTACGGGTGCGCGTGATCTACGACTGGCTCGGCTCGCTGTTCCGGGCTTCGTCGCGCTACTGGCACGCGCTCCGGCAGGCGGGCATCGAGGTCCGGTGCTTCAATCCGCCGCGCCTCACGGCGCCGTTTGGCACGCTTCACCGCGATCACCGCAAGATGCTGGCCGTCGACGGCCAGGTCGGCTTCGTGACGGGGCTCTGCATCGGGCGAATGTGGGTGGGCGATGCGCGGCGCGGCATATTGCCCTGGCGGGACACCGGCGTCGAGATTCGCGGACCGGCCGTTGCGGAAGTCGAACGCGCCTTTGCCCAGGTGTGGGCCGCGACCGGTCCGCCGCTTCCGGCCGAGGAGCTCACCACCCATGACCTGATCCCTGAGCAGGGGCCCGTCGCATTGCGCATCGTCGCGAGCAGGCCGGGCATATCGGCCATCCTGCGCCTCGATCAGCTCATCGCGGCTGCGGCACGGCGCACTCTGTGGCTCACGGATGCATATTTCGCAGGCGTTCCGTTCTACGTCCAGGCGCTCCGCGCCGCGGCGCGCGACGGTGTCGACGTGCGCCTGCTCGTGCCGGGGGCGAGCGACATACCGGTCCTCAGGCCCCTGACCGAGGCCGGCTATCGCCCGCTTCTCGAGGTGGGCGTTCGGATATTCGAGTGGAAGGGGTCGATGCTGCACGCGAAAACGTCGGTTGCCGACGGTCGCTGGGCGCGCGTCGGCTCGAGCAACCTCAACCTCGCGAGCTTGATCGGCAATTACGAGCTCGACGCGATTATGGAAGATACGGTCTTCGCGGCGGAGATGGAGCGGATGTATCTCGAGGACCTCGACGGGTCGACCGAGATCGTGCTGCGCAGACGCCGCTTCGGAATGCCCCGGCGTGTACGCCGGCTCGCGCGTACCGGTGTCGAGCTCGCGGGCGGCAAGCGAAGGGCGAAGCCGGGCGGAGCAGCGACCCGCGGCACCACGACCGGCGACCCGCGCGGCAGCGCATCGCGCGCTGCGGCCGGCGCGCTCCGCATCAGCCGCGCCGTCGGTGCCGCACTAAGCGAGCAACGCATCCTCGCGCCGACGGAGGCGCGTGCGGTCGCGGGGGTCGCCGTCGCATTCACCGGCGCCGCGATAGTCATTGCGTTCTGGCCTCTCGTCGCTGCGATTCCCGTCATGATCCTGCTCGCCTGGGCAGCGCTGGCGCTCTTCGCCAAAGCCCTCGCACTGCGCCGCGAGCGACGGCGGCTGGGTCAGCCACGACTGCGTATCGCGCATACCCGCCGCTCGGGGCCGACCGAGATCGGCGCGGCAGTCGAGCATCTCCATGAACGAGCCGAGCACGGCGAGCAGCTTCCGAGCAGCGAGCGGCCGCCGGTGGAACCGCGGCGGCACGGCTGACCGAAACGCGCCGGCCGGAGACGCCGCGCGTTCTGCGGTCCGGAGCTATTGCGATTTTGTGCCGGCGGCAACTGGCGGAGTCTGCCCCGCAGGAGTTGGCGGACCGGCCGCAACGGTCTCTGCGCTCGGTATGGTTCCCGGCACGAGCTTGCAATCCTTTATCTCCGACTCTGCGACGTCCTTGGATACGATGACGAGATGCGGATGGCCGACAAAGAAGCCCATACCCATCGAGCCTTTGACGTAATAGGTTTCGCCAGTCTTCACATCGAGCGTCACCGAGGTCGTGGCTTCGGTGTGTTGCGTGAGCGTGAGCTCCCCGGGTGCCGCGTCATAGACGAAATATCCATGCACCGGCAGGGGCGCGAGCACCACACCGTTCGCCACCACGTTCGGGCTCAGTGCGGCTCCGAGGGAGCCGGGGCGGTAGAGGTACACGGCCGCTCGGTTTGTGGGCACGTTCGTTTCCGGAGCGTACTTCGGACCCAGAGTCGTGCAGCCACCAAGTAAGAGGCCGAGCATCGCGAGCAGTGAAAGCGTTCGAAGGTGCGACATGGTCTTTTCTCTCCCCGGGAACCGATTATGGATTGTTGATAGATTTCGATGAGTTCGCTGCAGTGTCATGCAGCATCGCAACGAGAAGCGCATGGTCATGACACAGCTGACCACTCAGGTTATCGCGCACCAGGAGCAGCCCCCGCCGGCGCATCTCGGTGAACGTCTCTCCCTCGTAGAACACCGTACTCGAGCGCTTCACGGCGGCAGCTGCCATGTAGGTACGTACGGTCTTGTCTCCGCGTACGACATCGACGCGACCGGTGATGACGAGATTGTCCGATCCGGTCGGAAAACCCACCAGGGTCAGTGGATTGACCATCACGACAACGAAATTGGTTTCTTTGAGCCCGTACTGTGCCTCGTAGGAATACCGAAACGTGATCTCACCCGAGGAGGCGGAGTCCGCCATCAGCGCAGTCGGCAGGTAATCTGGCTTCCCGTCATAACGAACACGCGCGGGGATTTGACAGGTGGCGGCCGTCGTTTGGGCGAGTTGCGGCGTGACGACGACGGCAGTTGCACAGCCGCCTAGCGCGAGACACGCAAGGAACGGCAGCAGACGCTGCACGCCTGATGGTTTCATGCGGTGGGACCCCCCTACGTCGCGCGAATGCTACAGCCTGTCGCGAATTGGCGCAATTTGCAGGCAACTGGTCCGGCGAGTGGATGTGGTTGGATTGCGCCCCACGCCGCCAATAAATCGATTGCTTGGTCGTCAGGGCTACGGCGAGGGCAGGCGCGCGGATCCGGGCAGCTGACCGCCGCCGAGCGCGAGGAACAGCTGAGCGGTATCGACGCGCTGCTCGCCTTCGGCTCTGAGGAGCCCGATGCTCGCGGTCAGCCGCTGCCGCTGTGCATCGAGCACTTGCAGCACTCCGGTATTGCCGGCCGCGTAACTCTCACGCGCGAGATCGACGCTGGTCTGTGCGGCTGCGAGGGCATTCGACTGCGCGGCAAGCAGTTCCGCGTCGTGGCTCAGGGCATCGAGCAGATCGGCGACCTGGCCGAACGAGTCGAGTACGACCTGCTGGTAGCGCGATGCGCTCGCCGCGAGCTCATCGACCGCGGCACGACGCTGGGCGCGAAGCCGGCCTCCGTTGAATACCGGTGCGGTGACGCCGGAGATCAACGTCCACGCGGTGTTCGAGTTGTCGAACAGCTGCTCGCCGGGCAGCGACTGCAGCCCGCCGGTCGCGGTGAGCGTGATGCGCGGATAGAGATTCGCCGTCGCGATGCCGACGGCCGCGGTCGCCGCGTGCAGTCGCGCCTCGGCCGCGAGGATGTCCGGACGACGATGGACCAGCTCCGAGGGCAGCCGCACGGGCACCATCCGCGGCAGCTTGAGCGCATCGAGGGTGATCGCGGGAGGCGTCCAGTCCGCGGGTGTGCGTCCGATGAGCACGGCGAGCGCATGGCGCGCCGCCGTAAGCTGCTGTCTGAGCGGTGGCAGGAGTGTCTCGTCGCTCGCAAGCTGGCTTTGTGCGGTGACCACGTCGACACGCGAGACGGAGCCGTTCTCAAACGCGGTGCGGACGAGCTCGACGTTGTGGCGGTCCTCGGCGAGCAGCTCGCCGACGGTGTCCATCTCGGCCTGCGCAGAGGCGGCGATTACCGCCTGTGTGACGACACCGCCGGTCAGCGTGAGATAGGCCGCATCGGCCTCGCTCGCTGCGGACTGAGCGAGCGCTCGCTGCTCCTCGACAGTGCGCGCCGTCCCGCCCAGATAATCGACGGTGTAATGGACGGTTGCGCCGATCGCGACGTAGCTGAACGGCGGGAGCTCGAAGAGCGAGCCCAGGAACTCCTTGCCGTATTTCTGACGGCCCGCGCCTCCGTCGAGCGACAGCTCCGGGAGCTCGGCTCCCGCCTCCGCTCTCGCGAGTTCCTGCGCCTCGGCGAGCGTCGCTTTGGCGGCAGCCAGCGTGTGATTATCCGCGACGGCCTGCCGGACGAGCGCATCAAGCTCCGGGGAGCCGAACACCGTCCACCAATCCGCAGCCGGCTCGCGGCCCAGGACTAGCGACTGGGCGAAATCGCTCGCCTGCGCGGGATTGGCCGATGGCGCGGCATTGTTCGATTGAGCGCGCGGGACTGGCGCGGCGGACGGGGGGTTCGCTGAGCCCGCGGGGTGCGTCGCCTCATTTGGCAGCTCGCCGGGCGCCGTATACGCGGCAGGCGCCGGAGTCTGCGGAGGCTTGAAAGAGGGACCCACGGTACAAGCGCTGAGCGCTCCCGCGGCGGCGAGTACCGCGAGCTTGCGCGGCAAAGGCGCGGCCGACTGTGCGCCCCGACGCTCGCCCTTGGGTTTCGGGCGGCATCCGAGCGCGCGCGTGCTGCGGCTCATTCTGCGCATTGCCTCACTCCGCGGCGACGGGCGCGCCCGCGCCGCTGCGCCCGGATTTCAGGATGGCGATCAGCGGGATCATGACGAGCGTCAACACAAGGAGAAATTTGAAATCATCGATGTATGCGATCATCGAGGCCTGCCGCGTGACGAGCGCGTTGAGCGCGGCGAGCCCGTGCGCCGTCGCAACATCGCTCTGCGGCAGAGCATGCAGCATCGACCGGTACGGCGCGATGTGCTCGGCGAGGTTCGCGTGCGAGATCTGTGTGTTGCGCACGAGCAGAGCCTGCGTAACCGAGATGCCGATGCTGCTGCCGACGTTGCGCAGCAGATTGAAGATCGAGGTACCCTCATCGCGGAAGCTTCTGTCGAGCGTCGCGAAGCTCACCGCGGCGAGCGGCACGTATGCGAAGCCGGTGCCCACGCCCTGCAGAAAGCCGCTCCACAGAACGAGGTGAGAGTCCATCTGCAGCGAGAACCCGCACATCACCCATTCGGAGGCCGCGGTCACGAGCAGGCCCGCCGCGATGATCAGCCTCACGTCGAGCTTTCCGACGAGCCGCCCGACGATGGCCATGGTGATGAAAGCGCCGACGCCGCGCGGAGAGGTAACGAGCCCGGTCGTGGTCACCGGATAGCCGAGCAGGTCCTCGAGCAGCGGCGGCAACAGCGCGAGCGTTGCGAAGAGCACGACGCCGATGATGAAGATGAAGATGCTGCCGACCGCGAAATTCCGGTCCTTGAACAGCGCCGGGCTGACGAACGGATGGCGCGCGGTGAAGCTGTGGACGAGAAACAGATAGAACGCGAGGCCGCAGACCGACGCCTCGATCCAGATCTCCGGCGAGCTGAACCAATCTTGCAGCTGCCCGCGGTCGAGCATGATCTGCAGCGCTCCGATAGCGAGGCTCAACATCGCAAAGCCGAAAAAGTCGAACGGCTTCACGCTCCTCGGCGACTCGCGCATGTAGGTGAGAATGCCGAGCACGGAGAGGATGCCGAACGGGATATTGATATAGAACACCCAGCGCCAGCTGTAATTGTCGGTGAGCCACCCGCCGAGCGTCGGGCCGATGATCGGCCCGATCAGCACGCCCATGCCCCAGACCGCCATGGCGCGGCCGTGGCGCTCGACGGGATTGATGTCGAGCAGAACGGCCTGAGAGAGCGGCACGAGCGCCGCCCCGCCGATGCCCTGGAGCGCACGGAACAGCACGATCTCCGTGAGCGAGTGCGCCATCCCGCACATCGCCGAGGCGATCGTGAAGCCGGCGGCCGACAGCGCGAGGACGCGCTTGCGGCCGTAGCGGCCTGCGAGCCATCCCGAGAGCGGCGTCATGATGGCCGAGGCGACGATGTACGACGTGAGGACCCAGGCCATCTCTTCGATCGTCGCGGAGAGGCTGCCGCCGATATGGGGCAGCGCGACGTTCGCGATCGTCGTATCGAGCGCCTGCAGAACCGAGGCGAGCATCACCGAGATGGTGATGGGCACCCGGTTGTGGGACGCTTGAGGGTCCACGCGGAAGGTCTCGGTTGCGGTCCGGATCAGCGCGATTGCGTGTCGACGGTTACCGTCGCGCTGAGTCCTGAAGCGAGCGGGGGCACGTCGCATTCGAATCGCAGGCGCACGGGCAGGCGCTGGACGACCTTCACCCAGTTTCCGGTCGCGTTCTCCGCAGGCAGCATCGAGAAGGCGGACCCCGTGCCGGGGCTCACGCTGCCGACCACCGCATCACAAGTGTTGTCGGGATAGGCATCGATCACGACGCGGGCCTTCTGGCCGGGATGCATGCGTCCGAGCTGGTTCTCCTTGAAATTCGCCTCCACCCATACGTCGCGCGCCGACACGAGCATGAAGGCCGGCGTCGCCTTATTGAGGTAATCGCCCACCTGCAATTGATCCACCCGCGTAACAATGCCGTCGATGGGGGCCGTGATCGTCGTATAAGAGAGATCGAGCAGCTCGCGATCGAGCTGCGCCTGCGCCTCATCGACTGAAGCGTGCCGATCGACCGGGAGGTTCGCGGTGCCGCCGAGGCTCGCAAGCACCGAGGTGATCTGCTGCTGAGCGGCCGCGACATTCTGCTGCGCGGTGTTGCGCGCAAGCAGCGCACGGTCCGCCTGAGCCTGGGAGGCGATCCCGCTCGACAGGAGCCGGGTCTGTCGCTCGTACTCCCGCTGCTGATAGGTCAGCGCGCTCTGAGCCGCCCGCAGGTCCGCCTGGCGCTGGCGATAGGTAGCCTCGAGCGCCTCGATCGCGAGGCGCGAGCTTGCGAGCTTCGCGTGCGCGTCCTCCACGGCGATTCGGAACGGCCGCTCGTCGAGACGGAACAGTAGCTCGCCGCGCTGCACGCGCTGGTTGTCCCGGACGTCAACCTCGCTCACGCGTCCCGACACGTTCGAGCTGATCGAGACCTGCGCCGCCTGCACGTACGCATCGTCGGTCGACTGGTAGCGGCCGCTCGTCAGGTAGTAGTAGAGGCCGACGCCCGCCGCGAGCAGCGGCAGGCCGATCATGAGAGGCAGGCGGAGCCGCTGCTTGAGCGCGCGCGGCTCGCGATCGGGCGCTCCCGGCCGCCCCGCGTCCGTCTCCCCGGCTTGCCGGCCGGATTCCCGCACCTGATCGTCCATCAGCCTCTCCCTTTCCCGAATGATCGCCGGCTCTGCACGACTCATCCCGCTGCGCTCGCAGGACGGCGCGCCGCGATCGTGGTCCGCTCCGACTCGCCGAGCGCACTTAAGGCAAGCAGATTCACGTGCACCTTCTCGAGAAGCGCAAGGAGCTGCGCCTGTTCTGCCTCGGCAAGCCCGGCGAGCGCCTCGGTTCGAGTCTCCACGACGATCTGCCAGATGAGATCGATGATCGGCCGCGCCCTCTCAGTCACCACGAGGCAGCGCGCGCGACGGTCCTGCGGATCGGCGCGCCGCTCGACCCAGCCGTCCGATTCCATCCGGTCGAGGATGCGGACCAGGCTCATGGGATCGATCTCCATGAGCTCGGCGAGCCGCTTTTGGCTCACGCCTTCGTTGCGCGCGAGATAGGTGAGCGCCTTGCACTGCGGAAGCGTGAGCGAGAGCGCCTGCGCGCGCTCCTCGAAACGCCGCGTATAGAGGCGCGTGACGTCCTTCAGGAGAAAACCGAGGGTTGGGTGCTCGACCATACGACCTCTTCCGGCTGTCGCATGGCGAAGCTTATCATATCACAAGGTATTATATCTACTGCTTATTATCTCATCGGCATGGATTGCCCAAGCACACGCTCCCGGAGGGCCTCCAGGCAGCGCGCTCGGTACAAGCGCAGCCAGAGGCGCAGCTCACTCAGGTCGAATTTGCGATTGGCGTGGCGGCGCACGAGCGCCCGCCGGGCGAGCGTGTATTCGCCCTGTGCGAGCGCATGCTTGATGAACCTCCGCATCCAGCCGCTCGCGAACAATGGGCCGGGCCCTTCGAGCAGAAAGCGATCGAGCTCGCGCGATGGGAGCACGCGCAGCAGATTGTGCACGCCGTGAAAGCCGAAGGCCGACGGATTCTCGTACATGCCCTCGACTGCGAAACGGTGAGCGGTCGCCACATCTGCGTAGGCGATGCCGTGGTACCGCTCGAGGTGCGCGCGACAGGCGCGTCCGATGCATAAGTCCTCGGGATGAGACGGCTCGATCCGCTCATCGAGAAGCGCGGTGAGTAACCGGCGCGAGCGCAGCGAGAATCCGCCGGTTCCGACGCTGTATCCGTCCCGCAGGAAGTGCGGCCACACGGCGGCAATGTAGTCGAAGCGGAGAAAGTCATTGCTCCACATCGACGGATCGAGCACGAAGCCGTCCCACTGTATGACCAGGCAGTGCGAGGTGTTCACGTACGGCAACACCCCGCGCAGCATGAACAGCGAGTAATCGGCGACGGAACGGACCTGCTCCTTCGTCACCACCTCGAGTCCCGGTGGAAAGCCTGCGAGGCCGTGGTCAGGCCGCGTAATGAACACCGCGGCGCCGAATCTGACTCGCTCCATCGAACGCTCGACGGCGTAGAGGCCCAGATCGGGGTTCGCCGTATCGACGCAGACCAGCGTCACATCGGGAAGGCGCAGCGGCCGCTCAATCACTGCATGGTCGGCAAGTGTCATCGCCGGCATGGCTCGCAGACGACGGAACGTGGGCACGATTTCGCGCATCTCGACCAAGGTCCCTCCGAGTCGCTGCGTCGAGTGTGACGGACGCGCGAATTTGCCGATTGCTGGCAATTGAAAGCTTTTGTAGCCCGCGCCCCGGCGTGCGCTGATCGCGCCGCGGCGTGCGGCTGATCGCGCCGCAGGCTCAGTATGAGCTTACCGCATCCTCAGTGCGTGCGTGGTTTCGCCGAGGTCGAGCTCGAGCCGGTGCCATCGGCCGCCGCGCCGGATGGGGCATCCGGGCCCGTCGTCGCCGGCGCGTTCGAGCCGTTGCCGTTCGCCGACTCGCCGATGAGCTCGACGCGCTGTCCGCCGGTCTTCGGATCGCGGTACTCGCGGTTGTCCTCGCATACGTACTCGAGCATCTTGTATCCCGGTTCGCGCTCGTACTCGTACGTGAAATTCCAGGGCTTGGTGAGATAGGCCGGATCGGTGACCGTGATTCGGTCCTCGGCGCGGTCCTTCGAGATCAGACGGATGCGCTCGTCGATCTGCATCTGATCGCTGTGCGGTACGTCGCTGTAGCGCACTTCCGGCCTGATGCCGACCGTGTTGACGATCAGCGTGTCGCCCTGCCAGTGACCGACGGAGTGTCCCCAGAACTCCGGCTCGGCGTCCGCGATCGGTAGCTGCTTCTCGTTGAGATAGATGTAGCGCACCTGACGGTACGCCTCCTGGATGATCGTGATCTGCCCCGGGGTCTGCAGCACGTCCATCGGGAACATCGCCATCATCATCGCGGGCATTCCGTCCGGGATGCACGCGGCGTAGCCGCTATAGATCGGCTGCCCGCGCAGGTCCGCTTCGTGCGCAGCCTTCTGCCGCGCCCTCCACTGGCTCAAATACGGCTCCTTGAGCGGCGGCTCGGTGGGTGCCGGAATCGAACTGGTGAACTGCGGATTGATCGTGAAGCTCTTTGGTCGATAGCGCTTCCAGGTCCCGGTGAGGAAGCTGTGATTGACGTGCGCCGAGGAGGCGGAGGAGGCCGCCGGCTCGGCGGCGGCTGCAGGGACGGGCACGCCGAGCGCGATTGCAAGAGCAGCGAGCGCGCA
>DASXNC010000428.1:0-2058 GCA_036495325.1 Steroidobacteraceae bacterium | reverse complement strand
GCTCGCTGCCTCTTGCGCAGGGAATCGATTTCAAACTGCCGCCTTGACCTCGCGCCACAGCGCATCCCACTCGGGAGCCGACAGGGCGGCGAGCGCGAGGCCGCGCTCACGCGCGAGGCACTCCATCGCCGCGAAGCGGCGCTCGAATTTTGCGTTCGCGGCGCGCAACGCACCCTCTGCGTCGATCGCGAGATGCCGGGCCCAGTTCGCGACCGCAAAGAGTAGATCGCCGAGCTCCTCGGCGATGTGAGCATCGGCGCCCGCCGCTCCGATGCCGCCGGCGCCGGCTGCATCGAGCTCTCCGAGCTCCTCGAGCACCTTCTCGCGCACTTCACCCGCGGATGCCCAGTCGAATCCCACCCGGCTTGCGCGCTTGCCGAGCTTCTCGGCGCGCCGCAGCGCCGGCAGCGCGTGCGGCACATCAGCGAGCACGCTCGTGTCGAGCTCGCCCCGGCGCATCGCGGCGGCGGCCCGCTCGTCGGCCTTGTGCTCTTCCCAGCGCCGCGTGAGCGAGGCCGCATCGGTCGGCAGGCCCTGCTCGCCAAAAATGTGCGGATGGCGCCGTGTGAGCTTCTCTCCGATCGCTCGCGCGACATCGGCAAAGCCGAACCAGCCCCGCTCTTCGGCGAGCCGGGAATGAAAGACGACCTGGAAGAGCAGATCGCCGAGCTCGTCCTTCAGCCGCTCGGAATCGATCGCGGGTGTGCTCTCGATCGCGTCGGCGACCTCGTATGCCTCCTCGATCGTGTACGGGGCGATGGTCGCAAAACTCTGCGCGAGGTCCCAAGGACAGCCGTTCTCCGCGTTGCGGAGCCGCGCCATGATCGTGAGCAGCGTGTCGAGCTCGGTCATCGCTCGCGCACCTCGGCGCCCGCGGAGCCCTGCTCCGCGATGCACAGCCGATAGAGAGTCATGAGCATGCCCGCCGTCGCGCCCCAGATGTTGCGCTCGCCGTAAGGAATATCGCAGAGCTCCACTTCCGCATCGCCGCGGCCGAAGCCGAAGCGCCGCAGACGCCTGCGATGATTCCCGGGCTCGAAGATGTAAGCGAGCGGCACCTCGAATGTATCCTCGACCTCCTGCACATCGAGCAGCAGCTCGAAGGCGGGCGACACGAATGCGACGACGGGCGTCACGCGAAAGCCGCTGATGACGACGTGGTCGGGCAGGAAGCCCACCACCTCGATGAGCGCCGGGTCGAGGCCGATCTCCTCGCGCGCCTCGCGCAGCGCGGCGGCGCGTGGCCCGTCATCGAAAGGCTCGAGCCGTCCGCCCGGGAAGCTCACCTGCCCTGCATGATGGCGCAGCTTCGTGGCCCGCTGCGTCAGCAGCACTGTCAGCTGCGTGCGCTCGACGATCGGCACGAGGACTGCGGCCGGAACGGGGTCGACGGGGAAGAACTCGCGGAAGCTCCTGCTCTCCTCGCGGGTGAGACCCGGGATCAGCCATTCGCTCACATCATGCTGCGGAGCCGTGCCTGCCAGCCGCTCGCGGATCCGCCGCCGCCAGTCGATCGCTTCGGCCGCGACGGGCACCGCTTGTGTCGAGGGCGACGTCAATCCCGGCCCCGGCCCTGGAGGCCGCCCCGCGTGAGCGCCGCCGGATCGAGAAGTTTCGCGAGCTCCGCCGGCTCGAGATCGGTCATTTTCTCGGCGACCTCGCGCACGGGCCGATTCTCTGCATACGCCTTCTTGGCGATGGCGGCGCCCTTCTCGTAGCCGATCACCGGATTGAGCGCAGTGACGAGGATCGGATTGCGGTCGAGCGCCTCCGCGAGCCTCGCTCGGTTCACGGTGAAACCGGCCAGGGCGCGATCGGCGAGCAGCCGCACGACGTTGGCGAGCAACCGGATGCTCTCGAGAAGGTCATAGGCGATCACCGGAAGCATCACGTTGAGCTGGAAGTTGCCGGATTGTCCGGCCACCGTGATCGTCGCATCGTTGCCGATCACCTCCGCTGCAACCATCGCGGTCGCCTCCGCGATGACGGGGTTGACCTTCCCCGGCATGATACTGCTGCCCGGCTGCAGCGCGGGCAGTGTGATCTCCCCGAGTCCCG
>DASXNC010000427.1:0-2224 GCA_036495325.1 Steroidobacteraceae bacterium | reverse complement strand
GACCTGAAGCTCAACCACGACCGCGCGACGCTCAAGCGCGTTCTCGAGAACGCCGTGCCACAGACCCTGCAGGACGTGGTGATCGTCTACGCCGCGGTCACCGGCGCCCAGGAAGGCGAGCTGCGCGAGGAGAACTACGTCAACAAAGTCTATCCGCAGCTCATCGCCGGCCGGCTCTGGTCCGCGATCCAGGTCACCACCGCCGCGGGCATAACCGCGGTCGTCGATCTCGTTCTGCAGCACCCCGGCGAATACGTCGGCTTTATTCCGCAGGAGCGGTTCAAGCTCGGAGCAATCCTGGCGAACCGTTTCGGGCGCTACTACGCCTCCGGCGGTACGAAGGAGATCTCTGCGGAGGTCGTCGTCTCCGGCAAAGCCGGCAAGCAGCGCAGGCTTCGGGGAGCGGCGTGATGGCCGGCGCGACCGCAACGAGCGCGCTGCTCGAGCGGCTCGGTCTCGGCGCGCTCAATCCCGGCGCGTGGTCTGGCTCGCACGGCTGGTCGGATACCTCGGGCGCGCCGCCCGGCGGGGCCGGTACGGTCATTGACGTGCGCAATCCCTCGACGGACGAGCGCATCGCGCAGGTACGAGCCGCCGGCGCCACCGATTACGAGCGCGTGCTCGACTCCGCGGCGCGCGCGGCCGTCGCGTGGCGCGAGGTACCTGCGCCGAAGCGCGGCGAGATCGTGCGCCTGATCGGGGAGGCGCTCCGCAGCGCCAAGGCCGACCTCGGTGCGCTCGTGAGTCTCGAGAACGGAAAGATTCTCGCCGAGGGGCTCGGCGAGGTGCAGGAGATGATCGACATCGCAGATTTCGCCGTCGGGCAGTCCCGCATGCTCTACGGCCTCACGATGCACTCGGAGCGACCGGAACACCGGATGTACGAGCAGTGGCACCCGCTCGGGGTCGTCGGGATCATCTCCGCATTCAACTTCCCCGTGGCGGTGTGGTCCTGGAACGCGTTCCTCGCCGCAGTGTGCGGCGACGTGTCGGTTTGGAAGCCGTCGCCCAAGACGCCGCTCTCCGCAATCGCCGTGCAGAGGATCTGCAACCGAGTGCTCGAATCGCAGGGTGTGCCGCCCGTGTTTCAGCTCTTCATCGATGCGGGTACGGAGCTCGCAACGCGCTTCGTCGAGGATCGCCGCGTCGCGCTCGTCTCGTTTACTGGCTCGACGGCGGTCGGGCGGCGGGTCGCCGAGCACGTCGCGAGGCGACTCGGGAAAAGCCTCCTCGAACTCGGAGGTAACAACGCCATCATCGTGGATGAGAGCGCCGACCTGGAGCTCGCCGTGCCCGCGATCGTCTTCGGCGCCGTCGGCACGGCCGGTCAGCGCTGCACCACGACACGTCGCGTACTCGTGCACGAGTCGCGGCGCGCGGAACTCGAGGAGCGTCTCGTCCGAGCCTACCGCCAAGTCCGCATCGGTGATCCCCTCGCCTCCGGCACGCTCATGGGCCCGCTCATCGATGGCCAGGCCGTCGAGCGATTCGTTGAGGCCGTGGCCGCCGTACGCTCGGCGGGCGGCGTGATCCTCCACGGCGGCGCGAAGCTCCCCGGCAGCGGGCATTTCGTCGAGCCAACGCTCGTTCGCGCGCGCAGCGACTGGGCGATCGTGCAGACCGAGACGTTCGCTCCGATCCTGTACGTGATTCCGGTCGGCTCGCTCGCTGAGGCTATCGATCAGCAGAACGCCGTTGCGCACGGACTGTCGTCCGCGATCTTCACCGATCGGCTGCAGCACGCCGAGCGGTTCCTCTCCGATGCCGGCAGCGATTGCGGCATCGCGAACGTCAACATCGGTACCTCGGGCGCGGAAATCGGCGGCGCATTCGGCGGCGAGAAGGACACGGGCGGCGGCCGCGAGTCGGGCTCGGACGCCTGGAAGGCCTACATGCGCCGACAGACGAGCACGATCAACTGGAGCCGCTCGCTGCCTCTTGCGCAGGGAATCGATTTCAAACTGCCGCCTTGACCTCGCGCCACAGCGCATCCCACTCGGGAGCCGACAGGGCCGCGAGCGCGAGGCCGCGCTCACGCGCGAGGCACTCCATCGCCGCGAAGCGGCGCTCGAATTTTCCGTTCGCGGCGCGCAACGCACCCTCCGCGTCGATCGCGAGATGCCGGGCCCAGTTCGCCACCGCAAAGAGTAGATCGCCGAGCTCCTCGGCGATGTGAGCATCGGCGCCCGCCGCTCCGATGCCGCCGGCGCCGGCTGCATCGAGC
>DASXNC010000426.1:0-8908 GCA_036495325.1 Steroidobacteraceae bacterium | reverse complement strand
CGCACCCCGCACGCCGGCCACTCGCACATCGAAGCGTTGCGCACCCGCCTGGCGCATGAGTACGACAGCTTCCTCAGCGCGCTCGCCGAATGGGCGCGCGTCAAGGAACAGTGGCTGGGCGAAAAGAAGCGCGCGGTGCTCGAGCAGTGGGAGCAGGTGGACCTGCAGAGCAAGCTGCGCGAGATCGAGCGCGGCCTGTCGCAGCAGCTGCGGCGCATGCGCATCCTGCAGGCGCAACTGGCCTGAAACGCGCGCCGCGCGCGCGCCGACAAATTCCCCGCTGACGACTTACCGGGGCCCCCGCAGCGGCTGGCACGGCCGGTGCGCTTGGTGCACCATGCGCCTCATGGGGCGCATCTTCGAAGTCAGAAAACATACGATGTTCGCGCGGTGGAACCGCATGGCGAAGCAGTTCGCCCGCATCGCCAAGGACATCACCATGGCGGTCAAAGCGGGCGGCACCGATCCCAGCGGCAATCCAGCGCTGCGCCGCCAGATCCAGAACGCACGCGCGGTGAACATGCCGAAGGATCGGATCGAGGCAGCGATCAAGCGCGCCTCGGGGCGGGATGCCGCCAATTATCAGGAAATCATCTACGAGGGCTACGCGCCGCACGGCGTGGCGCTGCTCGTCGAGACGGCGACCGACAATCCCACGCGCACCGTCGCCGCCGTCCGCAATCTCATCACCAAGAGCGGCGGGAATCTCGCGACCAGCGG
This sequence comes from Steroidobacteraceae bacterium, assembly GCA_036495325.1. Classification (GTDB taxonomy): domain Bacteria; phylum Pseudomonadota; class Gammaproteobacteria; order Steroidobacterales; family Steroidobacteraceae; genus JASHUC01. The sequence continues at coordinate 8,188 of DASXNC010000426.1, read as the reverse complement.
GAGCGTCAGTTTTCTGTTCAAGAAAATGGGCGTGTTCCGGCTCGATCCTTCGGGTATCGACCAGGATGATCTGGAGCTCTATTTGATCGACCACGGCCTCGAGGAGCTGGGCGAGAGCACCGGCGAGAAGGGCGAGCCGCAGATCGTCATCCGCTCGGCGTTTGCCGACTTCGGCCATGTGCAGGAAGCGCTGGAGGCGCGCGGCATCACGCCGCTGTCCGCCGAGCACGAGTACATCTGCACGGCACCGGCGGAACTCGCCGAGAACGAAGCGACGGAGGTGCTCGCGCTGATCGACAAGCTCGAGCAGGACGAGGACGTGCAGCGGGTGTTCCACTCGCTCGCCTGAGGAGCGGCGCGCTCCCTGCTGCCTCAGTCCGGCATCGGCGACATCTGACCGGCGAGGTCATCCTCGAATCCGAAGTTCCTGAGATCCTCGATCCGTTGCGGATAGAGAATGCCGTCGAGGTGATCCACCTCGTGCTGCACGACGCGCGCATGGAAGCCCTCGACCGTCCGGTCGATCGCCGCACCCTCCGGCGTGAATCCCTGATAGCGCAGTCGCCGGTATCGCCGCACGAGTCCGCGCAGGCCCGGCACTGACAGGCAGCCTTCCCAGCCCTCTTCCCTCTCGACACCCAGCGGCTCGAGCACCGGATTGATGAGCACGGTGAAGGGAATGGGTGCGACGTGCGGATAGCGCGGGTTTTCCTGCAACTCGAAAATCACCACCCGCAGGCTCACGCCGATCTGCGGCGCAGCGATGCCGGCGCCGGAGAGCGCCCGCATGGTCTCGTCCAGGTCCGCGATCAGCGCGGCGAGCTCAGCGGTGCCGAACGCGGTGACCGGCGCCGCGATCTGCCGGAGCATCGGATGCCCCATCTTCAAAACCGGTCTCACTGCCATCCGTGGCAGTGTACCGAACTGCCGGCCGATGAGAGCCCGGCTCGAGCCCGCTACGCCATCCCTGCGGCGGTACCGGTGGCGCCAGCGCCCGGTCTGCTCCGGCCCGCGGCGCGTGGATTGAGCAGAGCCTTCGCGAGCTCGGTGAGCGAGGCATCGACCGATTTGTCACGATCCGCCCACTCACCGATCCATGCGGCGTCCTCGTCGCGGCCCAGCGCCTTCGCATGCGCCGCCGCGCTGCCCTCGGCCGCGATCTGGTAATGGATGATCCGCTGCAAGGAATCGACGAGCGCGGCGTCCCGCACGGCAGGGTCAGCGACCTGCGCCATCTTCCGCGTCTCTTCGACGAGCGTCCGCATCGCTTGATCCGGATGGCGTAGTGGACTCTCGCCGCGGCTCGAGATGATCCGCTCGAGGTCCTGCTCACGCGAATTGAGCTGCGTCGCGTAGCTGCGGATCTGCATCTGCAGGTCGTTGTGTCCTATGCCCCGCTCGATGCGATCGAGCAGCCGCACGAGCTGTGCCGTGCCCGAAGCCAGCTCCTGCATCTCCGCGAGCTGCAGCGCCTCGAGCGTATCGATGGCCGCCGCGCCGGCGCCGGCCTGCGAGCGCATGCGTTGCCACTGTTCGTGCATACCGTCGCCGAGCGAGTCGGCATCGCCGACCAGGGCGGCTTTCATGCCGCAGTAGCCGACGAGCCCCCTGGAGAGGAGCGTCGCGCCGCCTGCGGCGAGCGTGAGCCGGCGCAACAAGCTGCCGCGCGCCGCTCCCCCGAGGATGAGACCGACACCCGCGAGCATCGAAACCAAGCGCTCCGTGGGTGAGAGACTGCCCGAGCTCATGTTCCACCTCCCGTCCGAGCGGCGGGTGCGCCGCGACGTGAGCGTTAAACAACCGAGCCCCGGAGGAGTTTCCCTGCGCGGCGCGCCACCCTCAGAATGTGATCGGGCGGGCGAGAAACACGTCCGAGCCGAACGTCATCTCGAACCCGATCCCGAGTCCCCAGCTCGGCTGCCGGGTCTGGTAGGTGTAGTCCTGGGGAAAATTGAGGCTCGTCCGCACCTCGAGCACGAGCCAGTCTCTCAGGATGGCGCGCCGGTAGGCGAGTTTCCAGCCGTAGTTGTGCAGCGGCACGGGCTGCTGCGACGAGCCGTCCACTTCGAGCTCCGCGATGAGCGCGCGGTGACCGGCGAACGCGAAATACGCATCGAGGGTCGAGTAGCTGCGCCACCCGTAGGAGCGCTGCGCGAAAGTCGTCGAGCCCGTCCACGTGACCAGCAGGCTATCGCTGAGCAGGCGCTGCAGGTCGAGCCGGCTCGTCACGCCGAATCCGCCCTGGCTGTCCTGGTAGAACACGTCCTGGCGCCACGCGAGCACGCCTTGCTGCTGACTTCCGAGCTGGTAGATGTATCCACCCTTCACGTACGGATCGAACCGGTTGACGGATATCGGCAGTCCGACACCCGCATCCAGTTGCGCGCCCTGGCGCTGCGGCTGGTAGTACTGGATACCGAGCAGCGTCTCGTCCTGCGGGTACTGAGCGTAGGGATTCGGGAACGCACCTGAAGCCGGCTGGCTCTCCGAGACGAATTCCTGGGGATTGAACCGGCCGACGAAGGCGGAGAAGCGCTCGGAGAGTTGCGGAAGGGGCACGTTGCCGATGAAACGCAGCAGAGTTTGCCACCCGTAGTGTCGATCGTAGAGCAGGGCCGGCGCGATGCTCCCCGACGCCTGCTCGTACGCCACATCCGGGACCTCAGAGCCGAACAGCCGATCGACATGCATCGCCGACTGCCACACCGCGTCATAGATGAAGTCGTGCACGTCGTCGAGCCATGCATATTTCTTCGGTACCAGCGGTCCGGTCGATTCCGTGGGGACCTCCGGTCCGCTTGCCGCCACCTGAGCCGGGGGGGAGGGTTGCACACCGTCCGCGGTGCCCTGCGCGCACGCGGCGGCTGCCCCGCAGAGGAGCAACGCGGCGCAGCTCAGTGAGGAGCGGGCCGCGCGGCGTGCAGACGCTCTCACGCCCTGAGCGCGAGCGCGACGGCAGCAGCAATGACGAGCGCGACGGTGAGCCGCAGGAGAACCCAAGCGCGCGGCGAGAGGCGTCGCGGAGCGATGCGACGTGAGCTCGCGTGGGGAAATCCCAGCGCTGCGTCGCCTCGATATAGGAAGGTCTGCACGATCAGCACGGGGGCATGCATCCCGGCCGACGCGCTGATCAAATAGGCTCGGTAGCGCGCGCCGCGGTCGAGAAGCGGCGCGAGCTCGGCGGCTCGATGCGCAGGCACGTAGCCGAGAGGCTTGCCGTTCGCGCTGCGTACTTCGATCGTTTGCTCTCCGGTGAGTCCCCGCGCGCTCCGCTCACGCACCAGGAGCACCGGCTCCCCGGCCCGGGCCGCACGCGGAGGGGCGGGCGCGCGCCGCTCGCCCCCGCATCCCGCCAGCATGAAGCAGGCGGACGCCAGAATCTCGTTCCGTACACGCTCGGTCGCACTCTCGTCCGAGTAGGGCATCCTGTCACTCCCCACGAGACGCAACGCGGCAGGCCCGCGCCGCAGCGGCGCCGGCAGGCTCGGCTCGAGCACACGCCCGAGCACCTGAAGATCCGCCGGCGCAATCCGGCCTCTTCCAAGGATATGCTCGACGAGCCCGCGCACGAAAGCCCTGGAGGGCACCTCGAGCTCACCGCTCGCCTCGAGCCAAGCGCGCAGGCGGTCGAGCTCGCGCGGCGTGAGCACGCCGTCCGCCGCAGCCGTTTGACACAGCGAGTAAAGCTCAGCGCCCGCGGATATCTGCAGGACCGAAGCAGACCCATGCTCCGCCTCACCCCATGCGCGCGCGACTCTCGGCTGCGACATCATCCCCCCATATCGCTCCGGGCGATTCAAGCGCTCGATTCTTAGCAAACTCGCGAGGCAACGCAACCGATCGAGGCCGGCCTCACGCCGCAGCGGCGAAGCGCACCGGCAGCCGCGCCGGCCCGTGGCCGATCGTCGTCATCCAGGGCACCGGCTCGCCCGCGGACTCGAACCGGCCGATGTGCCTCACACACGCACCGAGCAGTGCATCCGCCTCGTGAAGCGCGAGCACACGCCCCACGCAGGCGTGAATTCCGTAGCCCCAGCCGACGTGCCCCTTGGTGTCGCGGCGGATATCGAAACGCTCGGGATCCGTCCATTTGCGCGGATCGCGGTTTGCGGCGGCGAAGAGCAGACCGCAGCGCTCGCCCTTTGGAACGAGGTGGCCCTCGATCTCGATGTCCTGCGTCGTGATGCGTCCGGCGAGCCGCGAGGGCGAGTCCCAGCGCAGGCTCTCTTCGAAGGCGTTCCGCGTGAGCGACGGGTCCGCACGCAACACCTGATACTGGTCCGGGAAGAGGCAGAACGCCCGGATCGCCGTCGCCATGGTCATCACGGTGGTATCGGCCGCGGCGGACAGCAGTATCTGCACGAGCAGCTTCGCCTCCTGCTCGGTGATCAGACCCTGGTCGGCCGCGCGGAACATCTGCATGCCGAGCCCGTCGGGGTCGAGATTGCGCCGCTCGCAGCAACTCTCGACCCACTCGATGACCGGTGCGGTGTTCTCCATGGCCTCTTGGAAGAGCGCGTTCGGGGGGCCCATCGTGGCCCATACCATGTGCCCGAACGCGGACAGATGCTCGCGCCCGGCCTGCGGAAGCCCAAGCAGATCGGGCAGCACCTTGTAGACGAACGCCTGGGTGATCGTACCGACCGCGTCGACGACCTCGCCGCTCGATTCCTTCACGTGGCGCAGCAGCGCATCCGCCTCGGCGTTGAAGCGCTCCGCCATCTGCGACAGGGCCCGAGGGGAGAGCGCATTGCCGATGACGTTGCGCACCTGCGTGTGCCGCGGCGGATCGTCGGTGAGCAGGATCTCGGGGCGCACCGATTCCGGATCGTGCCAGGGCCGCGACTTCGAGGAGAATCCCTTCCAGTCTCTGAGCGAGGCGGCGACGTGCTCGAAACGGCCGAGCACGGTGATATTTTCGCGCGAGAGCCGCACGACCGGGGCGAGCTCCCGCAGTCCATTGTCCACGGCGCGCGCATTGCGCACGGCATCGCGGCCGAATACATCCAAGTCACAAACAGGTATCTGGGTGGTTGTCATGGCCTTCGGCCAACAAGATAGCCGTGCCGGCAGTATGGCATCAACCAGAGGCCGCGATACCGCCGTCCACGTGCAGGATCTCGCCGTTGATGAATGATGCCGCCGGGCTCAGCAGAAAAGCGACCGCCTGCGCGTTGTCCGATTCGCGCCCGAGCCGCCGCAGCGGAATCGTCCGCGCGCGCCGCTCGTACTCGGCAGGATCGTTGAGGCCGACAGCGCCAGGGGTCGGCACCGAGCCCGGCGCGACCGCGTTCACGCGCACGCGGCGCGGGCCGAGCTCAGCGGCCAGCGTCTTGGTCAAGGTGACCAGCGCCCCCTTCACGAGACTGTAGATCGAGGTGTTTGGATAGCCGCGCTCAGCGACGGGCGAGGCCATGTTGATCAGGGTTCCGCCCCGCTCGGCATCGAGGTGCGCGAGCAGCAGCTGCGCTCCCCAAACCGATCCTTTGATGCCGATCGCGAGCATGCGGTCGAGCACGTCCTCCTGCACGCGCTCGATGGGCTCGTACCGCAGCAGCATGGCGTTGTTGACCACCGCATCGATGCGGCCCCTCACGGCCGCGAAGTCCGCCGCCGCCGCCGCAAAAGCCGCGCGGTTCGCCACGTCCGCAGGGTACTCGTGCGCCGCGCCGCCCGCCGCCCGGATCGCCGCGGCCGTCGCCGCGCAGCTCGCCGCCTCGAGATCGATGACGCCGACGGTCGCACCGAGGCCTGCGAGCGTTTCGGCCACCGATCGTCCGAGCCCGCGCCCCGCGCCGGTCACGAGTACGGCGAGTTCCGAGAGGTCATAGCTCATGTCATCAAGCCTCAATCGAGAGCGAGCTTCCAGGCCGTCCCATCGCGCACGATCCAGCCGGAGGTCGGATCGCAAAAGTGGCTCCCGATGACGAGCGCCTTGCGATTCTGGTACCGCTCGATGAACGCGCGCCGCGTCTTCGCTCCGAGCGGCTTGTCCATGTCGAAGTTCCCGTGCGCCTCCGGAACGGCAAGCTGGATCGGGTGATGCATCATGTCTCCGGTGATCACGGCCTCCTTGCCGCCGGAGGAGATGTGCACGCTCACGTGCCCCGGTGTGTGGCCGGGCGTCGGCTCGAGCCATACCTCATCGGTGATGCGATGCTCGGGACCGACGAAGTCCGCGAGCCCCGCCTCGAGGATCGGCTCGATCGAGTCGGCGATGTGCTCGAAGCTGTGATATCCGCCGGTGCGCCTCAAGTGCTGCCAGTGCTCCCATTCGCGCTGCCCGAAGAGGTAGCGCGCGTTGGGAAATGTGGGCACCCAGCGTCCGTTCACGAGATGGGTGTTCCAGCCCACGTGGTCGAAATGCAGATGCGTGCAGAGCACCGTATCGATCGTGCGTGCCGGGAACCCGGCGGCCTCGAGATCCTGGAGGAACGTCGTCTTCAAGTTGCAGAAGATCGGGAATTCCCGTTGCCGATCCGCCCCGATGCAGGTATCGATCATCACGCGATGACCTTTCGAGGCGAGCACGAAGCACTGGAACGAGATCATCATCTCACCGTCGGCCGTCGTGAAATGCGGCGTGAGCCATGTGAATTGCTGCACGAACTCAGGCGTCGCCTCCTTGATCAACATCGACATCGGATCATGGTGGTTGTTCACCTCCACGATGCGCGCGATCTCGACGTCGCCGATCTTCCAGTGCTTGATGTGCTCGACTGCCATGATTCGATACCCCCTCTCGTCTGCGCGGCTTCAGGCGGTGCTCGGCTGGGGCGGCACCCGGGTGGTCCGGCGCGATGCCGGCTCGCCGGTCTCGAACGGGCGCGGTGCCGGCCGGCCGAGCATGAGGTCGGAGGCCTTCTCGGCAATCATCACGACCGTGGCGTTCGTGTTGCCGCCGACGACCCTCGGGAACACCGAGGCATCGACGACTCTGAGAGCCTCGATCCCACGCACGCGCAGCTGCGGGTCCACCACGCTGTCCGCGCCGACGCCCATACGGCAGCTGCTCACCGGGTGATGCACCGTCGTGGCGGTTCGCCGCACGTAATCGGCGAGCCCCGACTCCCCGGTGACCCCGCGGCCCGGCGCCACCTCGCTCGCGCGGTAGCGCGCGAACGAAGACGCGGTCGCGATGCGGCGAGCGAGTGCCAGCCCGCGCATGAGCGGGTCGATGTCCTCGGGCGCGCCGAGCAGATTTGGGTCGATGTTGGGCGGTGTGCGCGGGTCGGGACTCGCGAGCGAGACTCGCCCGCGGCTCTTCGGATAGATCGCCACGATGCTGATCGCGAAACCGTGGCCGAGGGGCAGTGGAAAGGTATTCGGATTGCGCCGCGCCGGCTGAAAGACGATCTGAATATCGGGGCGATCGAGCCCTTCGCGGCTGCGCACGAAGGCGTTCGACTCGAACACGTTGCTCGCGAACGGACCGCGTCGCGCGAGCGCGTATTCGAGAATGTTCCAGGCCCCTCGCGGCAGCGCCTTGAGCGAGACGCCGTAGGAGGCGGAGTTGCGCATCTCCATCAGCACGGCAGCCGCGAGGTGATCGTGATAGTTCGCGCCGACCGCAGGCTGTTCGAGCTTCACCTCGATGCCGAAGCGCGTGAGCTCCGCGCCGGTCCCGACCCCTGAGAGCATGAGCAGCTGCGGCGACTGCACGCTGCCGCCGCAGAGCACGACCTCGCGCCGCGCGGCGATGCGCCGCACCTCGCCCGCACGCTCGACGTCGACTCCCACCGCGCGCCGGTTTTCGATCGCGACTCGCCGCGCAAGCGCGTCCGTCATGACGGTGAGATTCCCGCGCCGCATCGCGGGCCGCAGATAGGCGGTCGCCGTCGATTCGCGCCGCCCGTCGCGAATGGTGCCCTGCCTCGGTCCGTAGCCCTCGGGGTTCGGCCCGTTGAAATCGTCACAGCGCGCGAAGCCGAGCGAAGCCATGGCGTCCCAGAAGGCCCGGTTCATCGGGTTGAGCCGGCGCATGTGCGTGACCCGCATCGGCCCGGTGGTGCTGTGGTAGGGCGAGCCGGCGTAGTCGGGATTGCTCTCCGAGCGGATGAAATACGGCAGGACCTCGCGCCAGCTCCAGCCCGCGTTACCCTCGGCCGCCCAGTCGTCGAAATCCCGAGGCTGGCCCCGGAAGTACACCATGCCGTTGATCGAGCCCGAGCCGCCGACGACGCGGCCG
>DASXNC010000425.1:0-3883 GCA_036495325.1 Steroidobacteraceae bacterium | reverse complement strand
CATTGCCTGGCGCATCGCCTTCTGGATCATCTGCTCGCTGTGGCTGTCGAGCGCGCTCGTCGCCTCATCGAGCATCAGGATCGGTGCATTGCGCAGGATTGCGCGCGCGATCGCGATCCTCTGTCGCTGGCCGCCGGAGAGCTTGATGCCGCGCTCGCCGACGAGCGTGTGGTAGCCGTGCTCGAGCTCGATGATGAATTCGTGGGCATGGGCGCGCTTGGCCGCCGCGACGACCTCCTCTTCCGAGGCGAAAGGCCTGCCGTAGCGGATGTTCTCGAGGAGGCTGCGGTGAAAGAGGCTCGTGTCCTGCGGAATGAGGCCGAGCGCCGCTCGCAGACTCTCCTGAGTCACGTCCCGGATATCCACACCGTCGATGCGGATCGCGCCGGCGGTCACATCGTGCAGTCGCATGAGCAGCGCCATGAGCGTCGTCTTGCCCGCCCCGCTCGGACCCACGAGCCCCACACGCTGGCCGGCGGGGATCGCGAGCTCGAAGTCGTGCACGATGCTCCGCGCTCCGCGTCCGCGGCCCTGCGGCTCGTAGGCGAAGGCGATGCAATCGAAATGGATCGCTCCCTGCGTCACGAGGAGCGCCCCGGCGCCGGGGCGGTCCTGCACCGTCGAGGGGACGATCAGCGTCTCGATGCTCTCCCTCGCGGATCCGAGCTGATCGTAGAAATCCGGAATGCGCTGGCCGAGGTTATAAGCGGTCTGAAGCAGCGAGCCCGTGAGCGCGGTGACCATCACGAAATCGCCGGCGCTCATCGCGCCGTGCACCCAAGCGTAGAGCGCGCCGCCGACGAAGCCGAGCCACATCAGGATGTCCATCACATATTGCGAGCAGCGCAGCCGCACGACGGCGCGATAGAGCGCCATGCGCCGGTCCCGCTCCTCGCCGGTGTAGCCCTGGAGCTCGCGATCCTCGATCGGCTGGTTCGCGAAGCAGAACACGTTGCGGATATTCGTGATGACGTCGACGATCCGGCCGGTCACCGCAGCCCGCGCCTCGTTATTCGCCGCGGCGCGCCGCGCGCACTCGTGGCCGAGCCAGAGGCTCCCGGAGAAGTACACCACGATGCTGGCGGCGGCTGCGCCGCAGAACAGCGGACTCGCGATGTAGAAAAAGGCCGCCACGAACACGAAAAACATCGCGCTCGGAATGAAGTCGAACACCAGCATGTCGAACAACGTGAGCACCTGATCCGGGAGCAGCACCGTGCGGTGCGCAATCTTGCCGGAGAGCGTGCTCTCGAAATATGCGGGCGACAGACGCTGCGCATGCGCGAAGACCTCCTCCTTGATGCGCACGACCATCGGCGAGCGCGTGTGGTACGAGCAGAACCACACCGCCGCATCGATCACGAAGCGGGCGCCGACGAGCCCGGCGAACAACAGGAAGGGCCCCTCGAGCGAGCGGCGCGCGTCGATCACCGGACCGTGGAGCGCGAGGACCGTGTCGGTCAAGCGCTTGGTCGCGTAGGCGATCGAGGCGAACACGGCCCGCCCCAGCACCGGAAACAGGACGAGACCCAGACAACCCCAGAGAAACTGGCGGTAGAAATGCAGCGAGAATCGCAGCAGTCGATCGGGAAGGGCGGGAGCGGTCATTGCTCTAATCGTGCGGGGCACCCCTGCCCCCTCTTGGTCGGCGAGTATGCGCTCGTCCCTTTGCCGGGCAAGTGCGCAGGTACGCGCGCACACCGCAGCAGTCGCCGCCCCGGCGCCGCGCAGCGGGAAATGTGACGCATTCCACGTAAGTGCGGCCCTGCGTCACGCACGGCCGCGGTGGTTCGCGGCTCGCGCTCGCGCGCCTCGCGCACGATGACGACGGCATCGAGGTACCGATTCGCGGCATGATAGTCGACTCGCAACGAGGTCTCCGCCAATGCGAATCGATCGCCCGGGTCCGCTCCTCACCGTCGCAAGCCTCGCCTGCCTCGCACTCTCCCTCCCTGCGCCGGCTGCCGCGGCACCGGCGGCCGCCAGAGGTGTCGCGGCGCTCCACGACCTGTTTGATCGCGAGTGGCAGCGCGAGGAGCGAGAGAGCCCCGTCGACGCCTCGCTTCGCGGCGATCGCAGCTACGACGACCGCTGGCCCGACCGGAGCCTTGCCGCGATCGAGGCCTCGCATCGAGCAGACCTCGCGGCCCTCGCGGCGCTCGCGCGCATCGACCGCGCCGCCTTGCCGCCCGCCGAGCAGCTCAACTACGACCTGTTCCAATGGAACTACCGCGACCGCCTGACCTCCTGGGGCTTCCACGAGTACCTCTTCCCGCTCAACCAGCTCGACGGCATACAGACCTCCGGGGACCTCACTCAGTCGCTGCGCTTCGCAACGCTTCGCGACTATCAGGACTGGATCGGCCGCCTCGAGCGCTTCGGCGCCTACATGGATCAGACGCTCGCCCTGCTCGATGAAGGCGTGAAGGAGCAGCGGACCCTGCCGCGCGTCGTCGTGGAGCGCATCGTGCCGCAGATCGCCGAGAACATCGTCTCGGACCCCGAGCAGAGCTCGTTCTACGAACCGTTCCGCAAGCTCCCCGCCTCGATCGACCCCGCGACCGCGCGTCAGCTGGAGGACCGGGCGCGCGCGGCCGTCTCCTCGGTCGTGAATCCGGCGTTCCGGCGCATGCAGCGATTCTTCGCTGGCACCTACCTGCCGCACGCGCGCACGGCGCTCGCAGTGACCACGCTGCCCGACGGGAAGGCCTACTACGAGTACCTCGTGCATCACTTCACGACGACCTCGATGAGCCCGACCGAGGTCCACTCGCTCGGCATCGAGCGGATGGCACAGATTCACGCACAGATGCTTGCGGCCCTGAAGGACGCCGGCTTTCATGGCACCCTGAAGGAGTTCCTGCACTACCTGCGCACCGACCCGCGCTTCTACTACAACGACCCGGCGCGGCTGCTCGAGGCTTACAAAGCGCAGGCGAAGACGATCGATCCGCTTCTCGTGAAGGAGTTCGGCCACTTGCCCCGGATTCCGTGGGGCGTGAGGCCGATTCCAGCCGATCAGGCGCCGAACACCTACCCGGCGTACTCGGACGAGCCAGCGGCCGACGGCAGCCGCCCCGCGTGGATGTCCGTAAATCTCTATAAGCCCGAGACTCGCCCGATCTACGAGATTCCGGTGCTCACCTGCCACGAGGGTCGGCCGGGCCATGCCCTGCAGCTCTCGCTTGCAGCGGAGATGCGCGAGCGGCCCGCCTTCCGCCGCTTCCACTACTACAACGCCTATGGCGAGGGCTGGGCGCTTTACACCGAGACGCTCTGTGACGAGATGGGCCTGTACGACAATGCGTACAAGCGCTTCGGTGCGCTGTCGTATCAGATGTGGCGCGCCGTGCGCCTGGTCGTCGATACCGGCATCCATGAGCACGGCATGACGCGGGCCGAGGCCGTGGCGATGCTGCAGGAGAACACCGCCCTGACCGATCAGAACATCGGCACCGAAGTCGACCGATATATCGCCTGGCCCGGCCAAGCTCTCTCTTACATGGTGGGGGAAATCGAGATCCAGCGCTTACGGGCGGATGCCGAGCACCGGCTTGGCAGCCGTTTCGATATCAAGGATTTCCACGACGTGATCCTCGGGAGCGGGTCGCTTCCCCTTGACGTGCTCGGGCGCGTGGTCAACGACTGGGTTGCGCAAACCGAACGGGCCGCACCGCCAAAGTAGCCCAGCGGCCAGGATGGCTCGCGCATCGGATTGCCGGCATGCCCGCTTTGCCGGCTCGGGTGGTGCGCCTGCCGCGGAACTATGGAATCATCGATCCGTTGCGCCATTCGCGTCTGGGAGGGCGCCGGGTGAGCGAGCGTCGCAGCAAAATGGTCCCTGCGGTCCTGCTGGGCCTCGCCGCATTCGTCTGCGGGGCGG
>DASXNC010000424.1:0-1643 GCA_036495325.1 Steroidobacteraceae bacterium | reverse complement strand
TCCTCTCGGACACGTCCGGCCGCTTCGCACAGGGTGCAAACGAGGGGCCGGTCGTCCGGTAGCCGAAGCCTCTACGCTACGCGCGACGGAAGTCGACCGCCGGCAGCTGCATCGAGCGGCGGTACTTCGTGACGGTGCGGCGCGCGACCTTGACGCCGCGATCCGCGAGGAGCTCGGTGAGCTGCACGTCGGAGAGCGGATTGCGGCGATCTTCCGCCGCGATGAACTCGCGCAGCAACGCGCGAATTGCCGTTGCTGAGCATGAACCGCCGCTCGTCGTAGCGAGCTGCCGCGAGAAGAAGCGCTTGAATGCGACGACGCCCCGCGGCGTCGCCATGTACTTGTGGCTGGTCGCGCGCGAGACCGTCGATTCGTGCAGTCCGAGCTCGTCGGCGATCTCCCGGAGTGTCAAAGGCCGCATCGCGAGATCGCCGTACTCGAAGAAATTGCGCTGCCGCGCGACGACCGCCTCCGCCACGCGCTGGATGGTGAGAAAGCGCTGCTCGAGATTGCGAACGAGCCAGCGCGCCTCCTGCAGGTGCTGGGCGAGGAGCGCCGTCTCGCCTTCGCGGACCTGCCGGAACTGCTCCGCATACTGCTGATTGACGCGGATGCGAGGATAGATCGCAGCGTTGATCGAGACGAGCCAGCGCTTCTTCTCTTTCCGCACGATCACGTCCGGGACGATCGCGCGCGGCTCAAAGGTGCCGAGCTTCGAGCCGGGGCGCGGATCGAGACTCCGGATCAGATCGAGCGCGACGTGCAGCTCCGCGTCCGTGCAGCCGAGCGTCTCCTGAAGCTCCTCATGATCGCGGGCCGCGACCAGCTCGAGCTTGCCCTGGGTGACGGCGAGCGCGAGGGCCCGGCCAGGCGTGCGCGGCTCGAGCGCGTTGAGCTGCAGCGTGAGGCACTCAGAGAGATCACGGGCGGCGATGCCGCTCGGCTCGAGCGTCTGCACGATTCGCAGGGCCGTCTCGAGCTCACCTGGGTTGACACTGCCGATCCCCGCATCATCGTCCGCCGCCACCGGCGCGAGCTCGGCGAGCGGCTGGCGCATGAATCCGTCCTCATCGAGCGCATCGATGATGAGGTTCGCGAGGGCGAAATCGCGCTCGGTGAGTCCGAGCAGCAGCAGCTGCTCGCGCAGCTGATCACGCAACGTCGAGGGCGAAGCTGTCCATTCCGTCCAGTCCGGAGCGTCGTCGCTCGCCGAACTGCCGCCGATACCGGAGAAATCGAGGTCTTCCCCCGTCGTCGACTCGCCTTCCTCCTCCTGGGTCCGAGCGTCCGCACCCTCGGCCGCCTCCTCCAGGAACGGATTCTGCGCTATCGCCTGGTGCAGTTCTTGCACACACTCGAGCGCCGAAAGCTGCAGTAATTTCACCGACTGCTGCAGCCGGGGTGTCAGGGTGAGCTGCTGTCGCAGGCGCAGCCCCAGTACGGCATTGGTCATTGGGCCTAAGGTTCCTTGTGCAGCGTGCCGATCTAGTTAAAGCAACAGCTATGCCAATTGGCTCATCCGCGCTCGGGCCGGCCAATTACCCACGAATCACGGCGCCAGATCGCGGGCGGCGGCCCCGAGCGAAATTGCAGCGTCGTGTAGAAAGCTGAGCACTGCGCTGAGCTAATCGGTAAAGACGACA
>DASXNC010000423.1:0-2718 GCA_036495325.1 Steroidobacteraceae bacterium | reverse complement strand
CGACACGCCGAGGGTGCGGCGAACGTGGCCGATCCGCAGCTCCTCGAGCAGCTCCTCGAGACGGCGCTCGCGCGCCGCACGGTCGAGATCGGCGCGGAGCTCGAGGATCGCGAGGATGTTGTCCTCGACCGAGAGCTTGCGGAATACCGAGGCTTCCTGAGGCAAATAGCCGATGCCCAACCGCGCGCGGCGGTGCATCGGCAGGAAGGTCACGTCTTGATCGCCGAGGTAGATGCGTCCGGCGTCCGTCGCGATGAGACCGACGATCATGTAGAAGGCGGTCGTCTTGCCGGCTCCGTTGGGACCCAGAAGGCCGACGACTTCCCCCTCTCGCACATCGAGCGAGAGGTTCGCGACGACGCGTCTCGAGCGGTAGCTCTTGGCGAGTCCCTGCGCCCGCAGAACCTGCGCCGTCACGTGGGTCCCGACGCGCTGGGGGGCGTGGCTTGGCGCCCCCGTCCGGGGACTTTCGGCACGGCTCCCGGCTTTCCGGGCTTCGGCGGGGTGGTGACGATGTGCACGCGGCTGCCGGGCTCGGAACCCGCAAACTGCAGCCGCTGATCGCGGATGTTGTAGACCACGACGGGAGCCGTCGTTTCGGTCCCGCTGTACTGCAGCTGTGCGTTGCCCGTGAGGCGCACGGTGTCGGTCGCGACTTTGTACTCGATCGAATCGGCGTGCCCGCGGGCGAGCACGCCGTTCTTGGAGCTCGTCTGCTCGAATTCGGCGGGCCGGCCGGTGGCGAGCGCACTCTCCAGGCGGTTGCCGCGGAATTGGACGGTCGCGCTGTCGGATTGCAGGGCGCCGAGCTGGTCGGAGCTGATGTGGACGTTGTTGGTGAATATCCAGCGGCTGTTGTCGAAATCGAGTCCGGAGGCTTCGCCGCGATCAGCCGTCAAGCGCAGGTCGCCCTGGGTGATGATGACCTTCTTCAAGGTCATGTGATGGGCGCCGTAGTCGATGCTGAACGAGTCGGCATCGACGCTGACCGGGCCGTGCTGCGCCGTGTAGCGCGGCGGTCCGGACGCGCCCGACGCAGTGTCGGCGGCGAGCAGCACGGCGCCTGCAACGAGCAGGACTCTCGACCATCTAAGGGGCGTAGCGGCCATGTACTTGCGATTCCAGTCGGATGCGCTGCTCACGCAGGTTCGCGACGAGTCCACGGGCGGTGAGCTGCCCGCCGCTCGATTCGATCCTTACCGCGTCGACCGTCTCGATGATCTGCGAGCGCGTGTCGACGCTCAGCCGATCCGTCGAGATACGTGCCGGCTCGATGCTTCCGGGCAGCATGCCTGAGAACGTCACATCGCCGCTCAAATCGACATGCGCCGCCTGATCGACCACTCGGGCCTCGTTCGCCCGCCCTTGCCAGAGCTGCCCGGTCGCATCGCGGAACTGCATTTCGACCTGCTTGAGCAGCGCGACCCGGGCGGCCTGCTCCTGCATTTGGGCCGCGCGCAGCGTGTACATCGGCAGCCCGTCCGCGCCAGTCTCGATGACGACTGCATCGCGTGCGGAGTAGCCGGGGCTCTGCGCGGACACGGTCGCAAGGGCCGGCGCGGCGGGCCCGCTCGTCTCGTGGTTCAAAGCGAGCCAGGCGATGGCGAGCAGGGCGATGACCGCCGCGGCGGCGAGCGCACGCAGGATCATGGCGGCCGTCCCGCGGGTTCAGTCCCTTCGATCAGCCGATCGCAAACCTCGCGAACGGCGCCGCGGCCTCCCTTCGCGCGCGTCGCATGGCGGGCCGCAGCGCGCGCGGCAGGATGGGCGTCGGCCACTGCGTACGACATGCCGGCCGCACGCAGAAGCGGCACGTCCGGCAGGTCGTCTCCGATGCATGCGCACTCGGCGGGCGCCACGCCGAGTCGCGCGATGAGCCGCGAGAAGGCCGACCACTTGTCGCGCGCTCCCTGTACGAGATGCGCCACGCCGAGCTCGCGGCAGCGGCGGGCGACCGCCGCGGAGCGGCGGCCCGAGATCACCGCGACGTCGATGCCCGCCGCTCGCAGCGCCTTCAATCCCACGCCGTCGCGAACGTGGAAGCACTTGAGCGCCTCGCCGCGCGGCCCGTAATACAGGCGTCCGTCGGTGAGGACTCCATCCACGTCGAGCACGAGCAGGCGAATCGGTTTCATGCGCTCAAAGAACGCCGGCGCGTAGCAGATCGTGCACGTTGAACGCTCCAACGAGCTTGCCGTCCTCGACGACGGGCAGCGCCGTGATGCGGTGCTTCTCCATGAGGTGAATGCCCGTGGCCGCGAGCTCGCGTGGGCCGATCGTCTTGCAGCTCGCCGTCATCACCTCGCGCATGGCGGCAGTGTGCACGTCGACCTGTCGGTCAAGCGCGCGGCGCAGATCCCCATCGGTGAATACCCCGAGCACGCGCTCCTCGCGATCGACGACCACGGTCATGCCGAGGCCCTTGCGCGACATCTCGAGCAGTCCCTCGCCGAGCAGCGCCTCGGGGCGCACGCGCGGCAGGTCCGCGCCGCTTCGCATGATGTCCTCGACGCGCAGCAGGAGCCGGCGGCCGAGCGCACCGCCGGGATGCGAGCGCGCGAAGTCCTGTGCCGTGAATCCCCGCGCTTCGAGCAGCGCGACGGCGAGCGCATCACCCATGGCGAGCGCCGCGGTCGTGCTGGCGGTCGGTGCCAGATTGAGGGGACAGGCCTCCTCCGGCACGCTCACGTCGAGCACGACGGTCGCGACGCGGGCGAG
>DASXNC010000422.1:0-4222 GCA_036495325.1 Steroidobacteraceae bacterium | reverse complement strand
CGACGTGCAGCAGGTCCAGATGCTCGTCGCGATGACTTCCACGATGATGGTCGGGGCACCCATCATGTGCATCGGCGGCATCATCATGGCGCTGCACGAGGACGCGGGCCTGTCGTGGCTGTTAGGTGTCTGTGTCCCGATCCTCGCGATCGTCATCGGACTCGTCATCTGGCGCATGGTTCCGCAGTTCAGGCTCATGCAGACCCGCACCGACGACGTGAACCGGATCCTGCGCGAGCAGATCAGCGGCATCCGCGTCGTGCGCGCATTCGTGCGCGAGCCTGTCGAGACGCAGCGCTTCGAGAAGGCAAACATCGAGCTCAACGACACCGCTCTCAGGGCCGGACGGCTCATGGTGCTGCTGTTCCCGTTCCTCATTCTTCTCCTCCAAGGCTCGAACGCGGCGGTGCTCTGGTTCGGCGGGCTGCGCATCGAGGCGGGCCAGATGCAGATCGGCGCCCTCACCGCGTTTTTGGTCTATCTCACGCAGATCCTCATGTCCGTGATGATGGCCACCTTCATGGTGATGATGATCCCCCGCGCGGCGGTGTGCGCGGACCGCATCAACGAGGTGCTCGAGACCGACTCCTCGGTCGCCCTCCCGAGCGAGCCGGTCAGATCGTGCCCGGCGTGCGCCGATCTCGAGATGCGCGGGGTTCGCTTCCAGTACCCGGGCGCGACCGATCCGGTGCTCCGCGACATCTCCTTTCACGTGAAGGCGGGCGAGACACTCGCGGTCATCGGCAGCACAGGGGCGGGCAAGACCACACTCGTCTCGCTCATCCCGCGAATCATCGACGCGACGCAGGGCACGGTGCTCGTCGACGGCGTCGACGTACGCCGGCTCGACCCCGATCTGCTCTGGACGCGCATCGGCTTCGTTCCGCAGCAGGCGTACCTCTTCTCCGGCACCGTCGCGAGCAATCTGCGCTACGGCAATCCGGAGGCGACCGATCAGGAGTTGTGGGAGGCGCTCGAAGTTGCCCAGGCCCGCGATTTCGTCGAGGCGATGCCCGGTGGCCTCGAGGCCCCGATCGCGCAGGGCGGCACGAACGTCTCGGGCGGGCAGCGCCAGCGGCTCGCGATCGCGCGTGCGCTGGTCCGCCGTCCGGAGATCTATCTGTTCGATGAATCCTTCTCCGCGCTCGATCTGGGCACCGACGCGCGGCTACGCGCCGCGCTGCGCCCCGTCACACGCGACGCCGCGGTGGTGATCGTCGCGCAGCGCGTCTCGACGATCATGGACGCAGATCAGATCGCGGTGCTCGACGGCGGCACGTTCGTCGGGTTGGGGCGCCACCGGGAGCTGCTCGCAAGCTGCCCGACCTACGCCGAGATCGTCGCCTCGCAGCTGTCGGCGCAGGAGGCAGCGTGAACGACTCCCGCCCCAAGGAGCTGGCGCAACGGCTGCCGCCCGCCGGGCAGGCGGCGCGGCGCGGGCCGCCCTGGATGCAGGTCGGGGTGCCGGGCGAGAAATCGCTGAACTTCTGGCCATCGACGCGGCGGCTGCTCGCGCTGCTGCGCCCCGAGCGCATCCGCATGACCGCGGTGATCGTGTTCGCGATCGCGAGCGTGGTGCTCTCCTCGATCGGGCCCGTGTTCATCGGGCGCGCGACCGACATCATCTTCTCGGGCGTCGTGAGCAAGCAGCTTGCGGCCGGCTCGACGTCGCAGCAGGCGGTGGCCGCGGCGCGCGCTTCCGGCAAGAGCAACCTCGCCGATATGTTTGCCCGCATGCATCTCGTGCCCGGTGCCGGCATCGACTTCCACGCCTTGGGGCTCACGCTCCTCTGGGTGGTCGCACTCTATCTCGGCTCGAGCGCTTTCCTCTTGGCACAGGGCTATCTGCTCAACGACGTCGTGCTCGACGTCGTCCTGCGCCTGAGAGGCGAAGTCGAGGCCAAGATCCACCGTCTGCCGCTCAGCTACTTCGACCGCCAGCCGCGCGGGGAACTGCTGAGCCGTGTGACGAACGACATCAGCAACATCTCCCAGAGCCTGCAGCAGTCGATCGCCCAGGTGCTGACGTCGCTCCTCACCGTGATCGGCGTCGTCGTGATGATGTTCGTGATCTCGCCGCTCCTCGCGCTCGTCGCGCTCGTCACGATTCCGGCCGCGATGTACACCACGAAATTCATCGCGAAACGCTCCCAGGGCAAGTTCATCGCGCAGTGGACGCACACGGGTGCCTTGAACGCCCTCATCGAGGAAGCGTTCACCGGGCACGAGCTCGTAAAAGTGTTCGGCCGTCATCGCGAGGTCGCGCGGCGCTTCGACGACAAAAACGGTGAGCTCTACGAGGCGAGCTTCGGAGCCCAGTTCATCTCCGGCATCATCATGCCGGCGGTGATGTTCATCGGAAACGTGAACTACGTGCTGATCGCCGTGATCGGCGGCCTGCGCGTCGCGACGGGCGGCATGACGCTCGGCGCGGTGCAGGCCTTCATTCAGTATTCCCGGCAGTTCACGCGCCCGCTCACCCAGGTCGCCTCGATGGCGAACAGCCTGCAATCGGGCGTCGCATCGGCCGAGCGAGTCTTTGATCTGCTCGATGCCAAAGAGCAGAGCGCCGAGCCCGCCGCACCCGTCCATTCGCGCGCGTTGAGCGGCCGCGTCGAGTTCGAGCACGTCTCCTTCCGCTACGAACCCGAGAAGCCGCTGATCGAGGATCTCTCGCTCGTTGCCGAGCCCGGGCACACGATCGCAATCGTCGGCCCGACCGGTGCCGGCAAGACGACGCTCGTCAATCTCATCATGCGCTTCTACGAGCTCGATGCCGGGCGCATCACGCTCGACGGCGTCGACATCGCAACGATGCGGCGCGACGAGCTGCGCTCGCGCATCGGGATGGTGCTGCAGGATGCGTGGCTCTTCAACGGCACGATCCGCGACAACATCCGCTACGGAAGGCCGGAGGCGTCCGATGCAGAGCTGCTCGAGGCGGCGCAGGCGACGTTCGTCGATCGCTTCGTGAGGAGTCTCCCCAAGTGCTACGACACCGTGATCGACGAGGAGTCGAGCAATTTGAGTGCAGGCCAGAAGCAGCTCATCACGATTGCGCGGGCTTTCCTCACGCAGCCAGCTCTCCTCATCCTCGATGAGGCGACGAGCTCGGTCGACACCCGCACCGAGACGCTCGTGCAGCACGCGATGGCCGCGCTGCGCTCGAATCGCACGAGCTTCGTCATCGCACACCGGCTCTCGACGATCCGCGATGCCGATCTGATTCTCGTCATGCGCGACGGCCGCATCGTCGAGCAGGGCACGCACGAGGAGCTGCTCGCTAGCCGCGGAGCGTATTTCGAGCTCTACAACGCGCAGTTCTCGGGCCCGGCAGTGGACGCAGGCCCCGCTGTCGCGCGGCCCGCATTCCCGAAAGGCGCGATGGGACCGGGCGCCCGGCGCCCCGCCGCTTTCGCGCGACCCGGCAGGTCCTGATTCAGGCCTGTGGAAGCCCCATGGCACCCAGCGTCACACCCAAAGTCGTGATCGTCTCGCTGTGGCTCGCCTGGATCATCTCCTGGGTCGTCGCCGCGGCGTGGACCGGCAAAACTGAAAAGCGCCTCGGCGCGAACGAGCTCTCCTACCGGATCGCGGCGATCGCCGCGGTGATCGTGCTGGTCATCGCCGCACGCGTTCTGTTCCGGCACGCACCAGGGCACCCACAAGCCGGCCATCTCCTCGGCCAGCTCAGACTCTGGTCCGTCTCTCGAAACGAGGCGTGGCTGTGTGCCGCGCTGGTTGCCTGCGGCTTCGCGTTCTGCTGGTGGGCCCGCATCCATCTCGGCAGGCTTTGGTCCGCCTCGATCACGAAGAAAGAGGGCCATCGCGTGATCGACACCGGCCCATACCGCATCGTGCGCCACCCGATCTACACCGGAATACTGCTCGCCGCGTACGCGGCCGCCGCCGCGAACGGAACGATCGTCGGGATTGTCCTCGCGGCGGTGCTCACGGTCGGGCTGTGGGTGAAAGCATGGCTCGAGGAACGCTGGTTGAGCCGGGAGCTCGATGCCGGTGCCTACGAGGATTATCGGCGCCGTGTACCCATGCTGGTGCCGTTCGGACCCAAGCCGCATCGCGCGGCCGCAGCCAAATCGAGCGGCAGTGATCAGTCGAGAGGCAGTGATCAAGTCGAGAGGCCGAGGTAATATCGAGCTAGTCGCAGACGGATAAATGCCATGGACCTTCGGTTCATCACACCGATTCTGATCACAGCCCT
>DASXNC010000421.1:0-1860 GCA_036495325.1 Steroidobacteraceae bacterium | reverse complement strand
AGGCAGCGACCTCGGCGCATACATCGCCACCATGCGCCGCCTCGAGCGGTTGCCGGCGCGCGTCGTTCATGCCGGCCACGACCCGAGCTTCGGAGGAGAGCGGCTGCGCGAGCTCGCGCGGGCGTATTTGAAACGGCGCGGCTGAGTGTCAATCTCGTGCCGAGCGTGAGCGATATTGACCCCCTACATCGCCGTCAGGAACGAGACTCCGACCGCTCCGATGAAGTTCCTGGCGCGTTCGCCTGAGGAGCCGACCTCGCCGTAGCCGTCCGCGAGCACCCGCGCAACGCGGTGGCGGTGAAAGCTCGCGAGCAGTTCCCGGCACGTTATGACCTGCCGATCGGCCTGCGCGTAGAGCTCGCGATGCAGCGCGGGCAAGCGATACCAGGGCTCGCCGGGACGCACATGGTGTGCGTTGTGGTACGGGAAGTTGAGTACCAGCAGGTTGAGCCAGCCCCAGCGCTCCGAGATGAGGTTCGAGTAGGTGTGCTCGTACTCGTAGCGCCGGTCGCGGCGCGGGTCCACCGGTGCAGGCTCCAGAGAGCGAGTCGCGAACACGTCATACGTATGCTGGAACGCGTCGAGGAATCGCAGCACGGTAAGGAAGATGAGGTAGGCGAGTGCATAGAGGAGCACACATTTCACGGAGATCAGGGCGAGCGTTCCGAAGAAGATCACTCTGACCGCGAGCAGCCACACGACGCGAACGCGGTCGGCGCGCGTGCCGTCGCGAAAGGGAGCCGCCACGATCATGCCGCGCATGAACAGCTCGACCGCAGGGATGTAAGACCACTCGAGGAGCAGAACGCCGCGCCGCACGAGTGCGGGCGCCGCATTGAGCGCCGCGCGGTAATCGAACGTGACGACGTCGAGCCGATCGGCGTGGTGACGCAGGTGCTTTCGCTTGAGTCTCTGGTAGTCCGCGAGGCACGCGCCGTTCAGCCAGCTCATGAGAACGCCTAGCCGGTCGTTGACGAGGGCTCTCGAGAATATGGCGCAGTGCGCGCAATCGTGCAGCATATACGCCGAGTACACGAGCGTGTGCGCCGTGAGAAGGACGCCTGCAGCGTTTGCGGCGAGCTCGGGACGCGACATCATCCAGAGCCCGAGCGGCCAACCCGCAACTGTGTAGAGAATCACGAGCGAGTGGAGCGGGGCAGCCTCGCCCCGTCGAAACAAACGGCTCATTTGAGGTCTCCCACGTTGGCCTGCAGCGCGCGTACGAAGCGGGCATCGAACGTCTCATCGATGGGCGGCAGGGCGCGAATCTGACCTTCCCGCTCGAGAATCGCGCCGATGACTTTGCCGCTCGCCTCGAACGAGGGCAGCTCGTCCGAGCGGCGGAATACATCATCGAGCCGAGAGAGCGGCGGGTTCTCGATGTTCGACAGCTGCGCCCGCACTTCGCCGGGTGTAATGCCGAGTGTGCTCGCAATGACCGCTGCCGCCCGGTCCGGCTCCGCCTTCATGAACGCGAGTCCGTCCAGCGTGCCGCGAATCAAGCCTTCCACCAGCACCGGGTCCTTGGCGATCGTCGCGGCCCTCACGGCGAGCACGTCGGTGATCATGCCCCGCGCGTCTCGGGACGAGAGCAGCACGTGAAACTGCTTTCCGCCGCCGAGCCGCAGAGTCGTCGAGACGCTCGGCTCGTAGGTGACACCGGCATCGACCGCGCCCGAGGCCATGATTCCGGGCACGCCCTCGGGCGTGGAGTTGACGGGCCGGACGTCTTTCTCGGACAGGCCGGCGCGGGCGAGTGCGTAGCCGAGCAGGAAATCGGACGGCGAGACCGCCTGGAAGGCAACCTTGCTCCCTTTCAGATCCCGCACCGAACGTACGGCAGAGGTCGCGATAATGGCA
>DASXNC010000420.1:0-1696 GCA_036495325.1 Steroidobacteraceae bacterium | reverse complement strand
GCGATCCGGCACACGCCGTAGCCCACTTCGAGGTCCGGATGATGATCCTCGATGTTGGCGACATGCGCGACCGCGTTGACGAAGCTCATCGTCCGGTAGAAGTCCTTGAACTTGAACTCCCGGCGGATGTGGTGCGCATCGTCCGAGAGACGCCATTCGGAGGAGACCTGCTTCATCAAATCCTGAGCCTCACCGCGCGTGAGGGGGGCGACACCGCCTTCGCACGGCTTGCAGCGTTTCTCGGTGAGCTGGGGCATGGCATCGGTCTCCTCTCCGTTCACGCGCTCGCGCGGGGCGGGAACTTCCGCGCGACGTACTGCTCGACGAGCTCCTGAAATTCCTCGGCGATCCGCTCACCCTTCAGCGTTACGGTCTTTTCGCCATCCTCGTAGACGGGCGCGACCGGGCGCTCGCCGGTGCCCGGCAGGCTGATGCCGATGTTCGCGTGCTTGCTCTCCCCGGGACCGTTCACCACACAGCCCATGACGGCGACGCTCATATCCTCGACGCCCTCGAACCGGCGTCGCCATTCGGGCATGCGGTGACGGATGTGCGATTGGATGCGCTGCGCGAGCTCCTGAAAGTACGTGCTCGTCGTGCGTCCGCACCCGGGGCAAGCCGTCACCATCGGCGTGAAGGAGCGCAGCCCCATCGTCTGCAGGATCTCCTGAGCGACGATCACTTCCTGCGTGCGATCTCCGCCGGGCTCCGGCGTGAGCGAGACACGGATCGTATCGCCGATGCCGTGTTGCAGGAGCACCGCCATGCCGGCGGTCGAGGCGACGATGCCTTTCGAGCCCATGCCGGCCTCGGTGAGCCCGAGATGCAGCGGATAATCGCAGCGCGAGGCGAGGTCGCGATAGATCGCGATCAGATCCTGCACGCCACTCACCTTCGCCGACAATATGATTCGGTCCCTCGGCAGGCCGAGCTCCACGGCGCGCTCCGCGCTGGTCAGCGCGGACTGGACGACCGCGTTGCGCATCACCTCGCGTGCATCGAGCGGCTCGGGACGCGCCGAGTTCTCGTCCATCAACCTCGTGAGGAGGTCCTGATCGAGGCTGCCCCAGTTGACGCCGATGCGCACGGGCTTGCCGTGCCGGCAAGCGATCTCGATCATTTCCGCGAACTGTGGATCGCGTTTGCTGCCGCGCCCGACGTTGCCGGGGTTGATGCGGTACTTGGCGAGGGCCACGGCGCAGGCGGGATGCTCGCGGAGCAGCTTGTGGCCGTTGAAGTGGAAATCTCCGATCAGCGGCACACCGATGCCCATTTGATCCAGGCGATCCCGGATGCCTGCTACCGCGGCTGCAGCCTCGCTCGTGTTCACGGTGATTCGCACCAGCTCCGAGCCGGCGCGCGCGAGCGATTTCACCTGCTGCGCGGTCCCCTCCACATCGGCGGTGTCGGTATTCGTCATCGACTGGACGACGATCGGGAGGCTCCCGCCGACGCGGACCGAGCCGATGGCAACCGTCAGACTCGGACGGCGCGAGAGGGGCGCTGACATGACGGCCATTCTAACCCGGCGGGACGGGCGGGGGCCGCGCTGGTATCATGCGCCCGCTCGTCGATCCGTCTCCCCGGAGAGAGTCCGGCCACGCAGCCCGCACGGCGGCGCGCCGGAACGCCGAAGGCGCAAGTCCCGACCGGAAACGCTCAGGCACACGTACGGAAGACTCGAGGAGAGCGGCCG
>DASXNC010000419.1:0-11026 GCA_036495325.1 Steroidobacteraceae bacterium | reverse complement strand
TCCGCCTCGGTGTCACTGCGAGCTCCAACGACGCGGGAACCGATGGCAGCAGCCTCAAAGGTGCGGATCTGACGCTGCGGAAGAGCGCGGACTCCTGGTTGAAGCTGCAGACCGGCAAGAGCGATGGGCTCGATTCCTTGTCGTCCTATTCGAGCGATGGCGGCTTCGCCTTCACGAACTACAACCCGAACGCGTTCGCGAGCGCGAGCGCGGAAGCCTACCGTGCCGACATCAGTCTCGGTCTCGGCGATGTTCTAACGGGTAACAAAGGTCGCCTGACCACCTATACGCAGCACCTCGACGCCGGCTATTCCGCGCCGGGATTCGACACGCTGACCGCGACCAACTTCTACGGCGGCACTTTGCAACTACCGGTCGGCCAAAGCTGGAATCTGAACGCCAAGGCGGACCGGAAGGAGCAGGATCAGGGGCTTACGACCACGGCCGAGGAGCTTGACGTAGCCTACAAGCTCACCAAGAACTGGAGCGTGAGCACTGGCGTCCGGCGCGACGACCGCCAGGACAACTCTCCGGTCGTTCCCTTGACCCAGCAACAAGGCCAGCAAACCAACGTAGTCGCGCAGCTGGGGTACGACTCGCTGAGTACCTGGCGCGCGTACACCTTCGCTCAGGACACCGTCGCGTCGAGCGGTGACCGGGGTGACAACGGACGTGCCGGTGTCGGTGGGTCCTACCGTGTCACGAACGCGGTGCAAGTCGAGGCGGAGGCCTCCGAAGGCGATCTCGGAGCAGGCGGAAAGCTCGGCACGAGCTACCTGGTCTCGACGCACACGACCCTGTACCTCAATTACTCACTCGAGAACGAGTACGCGGACACCGGCGTCTTCCAACGTCAGGGGACACTGGTCTCGGGGATGAAGGAGCGCCTATCCGACAGCAGCTCGGTTTACGTCGAGGAGCGCTACCAGGACATCGACTCGGCGTCGGGCCTCACACATGCGACCGGCGTGACGCTTGCGCCCAACGAGCGGTGGAACTTTGGCGCGAATGCTGAGGTCGGCTCGCTCGTCGACAGTCAGACGGACGCCGAGACGAAGCGTAAGGCCGGGGGCATTCGCGTCGGCTACAACCACGACAAGATCCAGGCCTCGAGCGGAATCGAATATCGGGACGATGACATGCAGCAGCCCGACACGGCGACGTACACGAACCTGAAGACCTGGCTGTTCAGGAACAGTTTCAAGTATCAGATGACGCCGGATTGGAGGCTGGTCGGCAAGGTCGACTACTCGATTAGCAACGACTCACAGGGACAGTTCTACGACGGCGGCTACACCGAGGCGGTGGTCGGTTACGGCTATCGCCCGGTTCAGAGCGACCGGCTCGATGTGCTGGCGAAGTACACCTACTTCTACAACGTTCCCACCGCCGGTCAGGTAACCCCGCAGAACGTGGGGAACCCGTTCATCCAGGTGAGTCACATCGCATCCATCGATGTGACCTATGACCTGACCCAGGATTGGACGGTCGGGGGGAAGTACGCCTATCGGCTCGGCGAGGCAGCACTCGACCAAGTGAACCCGCAGTTCTTCAATAACACTGCGGAGCTCTACATCGTGCAGCTCTCCTGGCAGTTCCGCCACGACTGGGAGGGAATGATCGAGGGCCGCGCGCTCCGGATGCCCGACCTCAACGAGACGCGCACGGGGGCGCTGGTCGCTATCTACCGCCATTTCGGCAAGAACGTGAAAGCGGGGCTGGGATACAACTTCACGAACTTCTGGACGACCTCACCGACATGAGCTTCAAGAGCCACGGTATCTTCATGAACGTGGTCGGAGCGATGTAATTTGGACAGCGTCGAGCACATCCTGCTCGAGTCCGACGACCGGCACGTGCCGGACGTTCGTGCCGCGCGCAAGGTGCACGCGCGCGCCGTGTTGCGGAGTTACCTTCGCAGGTGGTTCCTGCAGCTCGAGATCATCGATTACTACTATCTTTCGGTACGCTCGCACGCGCGCTCCGCCAAGCTCGAATATGTGCTCGATCTGCGGTTCGTCGACATGCCGCGCACGTCGCAACATGTCTCATGGAGGTGGATCACCGCGTCGCTCAGCCTGACAGGCCTGGCATACGGAACAACGCAGCTCGGCCCCTCGGTACTGCCGTGGTCGCCAAGAAACTGGCTCATCGTTTGCGCCGCTGTCAGCGGGGCGTGGGCGGTGGCGACGCTCATGGCGGTCTACAGGACGACCGAGACCGTCACCCTGTTCAGCACTGACGGCGCCGCAAGACTGCTTGCGTGCACCGGGGGGTTTGGAACGCTGCGCGGCGGCGCGCGGCGACGCTTCATGGCGAAGATCGCCGCGCACGTGCAGCTCGCCGCCGCGGCTCGCCGTGTCACGAAGGCCGCGCATCTCCGGGATGCAATGCGCGAACACTTTCGCCTCAGAGAGCTCGGTGTGCTGGATGAGCCGACGTACGAGTCGGCCAAGGCGCGCATCCTTGGCACGCATTCTCCGACGTCGGGTTCGTACGGACGAGCGAGGGCGTAGCAGCTTCAAAGCACGATCCCGACGACCGCGGCCGTCGCGCAGGTCGCCAGCGTGCCTCCGATCAGGCTTCGAAAACCGAGCTTCGCGATCTCCGCGCTGCGCTTCGGCGCCATCGTGGCGAGCCCGCTCACGAGAATGCCGATGCTGCCGAAGTTGGCGAACCCGCAGAGCGCGTACGTCGCGAGCAGGCGGCTGCGCTCGCTCAGGGCTCCGGGCGAGAGGCCGGCGAGGCTGGTATAGGCGACGAGCTCGTTGAGCACGGTTTTCGTGCCGAGGAGCGAAGCGAAGGTCGGCGCCTCGCTCCACGGCACCCCGATGAGCCAGGCGATCGGCGAGAAGAGCCACGCGAACAGACGCTCGAGCGTCAACGCCTGTCCGCCCACGCTCGGCAGCAGAGCGAGCAACGAATCACAGAGGTGCACGAGAGCGACGAACACGAGCAGCGTCGCGACGATATTGAGGAAGAGCGCAAGACCCTGGCGCGTCCCGAGCATCACCGCATCGACGGAGCCGTGCACATCTGGCAGTGCAAGATCGCCCGGCGTCGCCGGCTCCGTCTCGGGAATCATGATTCGTGCGATGACGACGGCGATCGGCAGCGCCAGCACCGACGCGACGAGCAGGTGCCCGGCCGCATCCGGGACGATCGGCGCGAGCAGCGTCGCGTACAGCACGAGCACCGTGCCTGCGATACCGGCGAGCCCGACACACATCACGATGAAGATCTCGCTGCGCGTCAGCCGCTCGATGTAGGGGCGCACGAGAATCGACGATTCGACCATGCCGAGGAACGGGTTCGCGACGGATGCCAGAGCGGCCGCGCCGCCGAGACCGAGCAGCCGCCCGAACAGGGAGGCGAAAGCTTTGACGAGGGCCGGCAGCACCCGCCAGTACGTGAGCAGCGTGGCGAGGGCACTGATCACGATGACGAGCGGCAGGAATCGGAATGCCAATGCGATGCTCGCGCCGGGCCGTGTCTCGAGGTATGGCAGCGGGCCGCCGCCGAGGAACCCGAACACGAACGTGCTACCCGCCACCGATGCTCCCTGAAGGGTGAGCACGGCGCGATTGACTGCGCCGAACACCGTCGTCGCGAACGGAGTCTTGAGAAACAGCAGCGCGAGCGCGAATTGAACCAGCACGCCCGTCGCAGCAAATCGCCACGAGACCGATCTGCGGCGCTCGCTCAGCAGCCAGGCGAGCAGCAGGAGCGAGGCGAGACCCAGGGCGCTTTGAAGGCGGAGCGGCATTCGGCGACTGGATCCTCCCCGGTTCAGCTCGGCAGTCGTCAGGTCGACACGCGCGTCCCGAGCACCGTGAGGAACTGGGAGAGCCATGCGGGGTGAGCCGGCCACGCGGGAGCCGTGACGAGCTTCCCGTCCGTCACGGCCTGATCGACGCTGATTTCCGCGTAATCCGCTCCCGCGAGCTTCACTTCTGCGGCGCAGGCCGGGTAGGCCGAGACGTGTTTCCCGCGGATGACGCCCGCTGCGGCAAGGAGCTGGGCGCCGTGGCAGATCGCCGCGATCGGCTTCTCCGCGCGCGCGAAGTGCTGCACGAGCGAGATGACTTTCGCATTCATGCGCAGGTACTCAGGGGCGCGACCGCCCGGGATGACGAGCGCATCATAGTGCTCCGGCTTTACCTCATCGAACGTCGCGTTCAGGGTGAAGCGATGACCGGGCTTCTCCGAATAGGTCTGCTGTCCCTCGAAATCGTGCACCGCCGTCATCACGTAGTCGCCGGACTTCTTGTCCGGGCAGACGGCATGCACGGTATGACCCACCATCTGGAGCGCCTGGAACGGCACCATCGTCTCGTAGTCCTCGGCGAAGTCGCCGGCCAGCAGCAGAATCTTCTTGCCCATCTCGAGGTCCTCCTTCTCCGCGATTACGACTGTCCGCGCGTGGCGGATACGTTCTGCGTCATGGGTCCGAGGCGCATCACCGCAACGGTGCATCCGACAGCGAAGATCGGGATCGGCGCGTAGAACCAGAGCTCGCCCGGGCTGCCCTCGGTACAGCCGGCGAGCGCGATGAACGTGCGGATCTCGAATCCTCCCTGGCCGGCATCGCGATAGGTTTCCTCGTCGGTGTAGGCGAGCAGTTCCTCGCGCCGATTCCCGAGAAACTTCTCGAGGAACGCACGATCCCACGCCTCGTTGATCTTTCCCGAGTCGGGAGTGGCGGGCCAATGCGAGATGCCGCCCGTTCCGACCACCGCGATGCGCTCCGGAGCCGCCTCGCATGCCCGGCGGAGCGCACGTCCGAAGGCCCAGCAACGCGCGAGCGGAATGAGCGGCGGACCCTGACAGTTGATGTTCACCGGAATGACCGGCAGGTCGAACCTCGGCGTGAGGAAATGGAGAGGCACCATGATGCCATGGTCGAACTTCCACTCCTGCGCGTACGCAAGGTCCACCTCGCGCATCATCCCAGTGATGAGTCGCTGCGACAGCTCCGCCGTGCCGGGGACGCGCGTCCTCGCGATGCGCAGCCATTGCTCGTCCTCGATCGGCCCCTCGTACGCGTCGGCCATACCGACGCAGAGCGAGGGCATGTTGTTCATGAAGAAGTTCGCGAAATGCTCGGCGCCGATCACGACCAGCGCGTCCGGCCGCTCGGCCTCGAGCGCCCGGCGCATGCGATCGAGATTCGCGTAGAACTCATCGCGCAGCGCCGGATTGGCGCGGTCCGCGCGCCCGGTAATGCCAGGCGCATGGCTCAGCACTCCGGCGAATACGAGGCTCATGATGTCCCGCCTGCCCGCTTGTAAAGACCCGTCCGCACCGGCCCGTAGCGCCGCTCGCCCTCGCGCATTGCCTCGATGTACGCGTCCCACTCGAAGCCGCGCAGTGCGGCATAGTGCATCAGGAGCTGCCCGTTGACGCCCATCACGTAGAGCAGCCCGACATCCGGCTCGCGGATCGCGCGCAGCTCCTCCGCAGTGAGCTCGTATCCCGCGAGCAGCTCCTCGAAATTCTGCTCGTACTGCTTACGCACGGCAGGATCGCGGTTGAGCTGATAGAGGAGCTTCTGCACGTTGTAGAGGCTCATCGTTCGACGCCCCGGCGACCCGTGGACGGCGGCAGCGCTGCCTCGAGCTCGCCGAGGAGCCGGGAGAGCTGCCGCAGGCGCTCGGCACCGAAGCGCTCCTCGATGGCGCGATAGGTCCGCTCGGAATGCGGCGCATGCGCGGCGATGAGCTCGAGGCCGGCTGCGGTGATCGAGATGGCGGTGCGCCGCATGTCCGCAGCCACGCCGCGGCGCACGAGGAGTCCGCGCGACTCGAGCGCCGGCAGGATGCGCGAGAGACTCGGCGGCAGCAGGCAGGTGCGCGCCGCGAGCTCGGTGATCTCGAGCGGGCCGAGGCCCGCGAGCGCGCGCAGCACACGCCACTGCTGCTCGGTGACGGCGTGCGCCCGCAATCCGGGCCGGAAGCGGCGCATGACGGCCTCGCGGGCCTTGAGGAGCGCCATCGGCAGCGAATCGGCGAACGGGCGCATTGCCGGCTGCGGCCGCGGCGCAGCGACCCGCAATGCGCTGCTACGCGGCATCGTCGCTGACCTCGTTGCGCAGCGTGCCGATCCCGGAGACCTCCACCTCGACCACGTCTCCCGGACGCAGGTAGCGCGGCGGATCGAAGCGCGCGCCCGCACCGCTCGGCGTGCCGGAGAAAATCACGTCGCCGGGCTCGAGCGTGCAGAACGCCGAGAGATACGCGATGAGGAAGGGGAGCGGAAAGATCATGCGGTCGCTCGCATCCTGCTGGCGCAGCTCGCCGTTGACTCGGGTCGTGATGTTGAGCGGGCCCGTGCCGATCTCATCGGCCGTCACGAGCCAGGGGCCGATCGAGCCCGAGCGGTCGAAATTCTTGCCCGGCGTGACGTTGAACTTCGCATGCCGAAGCCAATCTCGCACCGTACCCTCGTTGCCGCAGGTGTAGCCGAGTACGTGCGAGAGCGCATCGCTCTCCGAGATGCGCCGGCCGCCCCTGCCGATCACGACGACGATCTCGCCCTCGTAATCGAGCTGCTCGGACTCGCGAGGCCGGACGATCGGCTCGCCGTGCGCGACGAGCGAGGTATGCGTGCGCATGAATATGCTCGGGTACTTCGGGCGTTCGCTGCCGTCCTTGTATTCCTCGTTGCGCTCGGGATAGTTGATTCCGATGCAGAAATAGCGCGTGCGGCCCATCGGGGCGAGGATCCTGACCTGATCGAGCCTATGGTCGGGGGCGCCGGTGATCGCCTTACCGAGCCGCCGGGTGAGCGCCTCGGCCGCGATCGACCCCGTCGCACGAATGAACGAGGTGAGATCGCTCGCCGAGGCGGCGAGACGCGCGCGCAGGTCCACGACCCCCTCGGGCGTAATTGCGCCGAAGCTCGCGCGGCCGCCGATCGAGAAATTCAGAAGCCTCATCGCGCCGGGCCCCGGCGCGCGGCCACGCGATCGCCCGACACACCCGCAGGCTGCGCGGTGAGTCCGGCCCGCTCGAGGACCGCATCGAGCCGCCGCTCGAGCTCCGGCGTCGCCGGCGCCATCGGGAGCCTGTGCTCGTTGGCGGCGAGGAATCCCAGACGCCTCATCATGTACTTGATAGGAATTGGATTCGTATCGAAGAACACCGCCTGGTTGATCTCGAACAGCTGGGTGTGCAACGCCTGCGCGCGTGCGAGATCGTTGCGCCATACGGCGTCGCAGAGGTCCGCGAGCGCGCGGGGCTGCAGATTGCCGACCGCATTCATCAGCCCGCATGCGCCGACCGCCATCATCGGAAAGGAAAGCTCCTCGAGCCCGACGAATACTTTGAAGTCCCGGCCGAGCTGCGCAAAGCACTCCGACACGAAGCCGAGGTCGTTTACGGCGTGCTTCATGCCGACGAACGTCGTCGAGCGCTCTTTGAGCGTCTTCAGCGTGTCGATCGTGACGCTCACCGCGGCACGCCCGGGGATGTGATACACCATCCACGGCAAGTCGCTCGCCGAGGCGAGCTCGAGGTAGTAGGCAATGAGGCCGCGCTGCGGCGGCTTGATGAAGTACGGTGTCACGATGAGGAGTGCATCGGCACCCGCACGCGCCGCGTGCTCCGTCAATCTCAAACTGTCTGCCAGCGATTGAGTGCCCGTCGCGGCGACGACCGGTACGCGTTTCGCCGCAACCTCGACCGCGACGTCGACGAGCCGGTTGCGCTCCTCCACGCTGAGCGTGGAGGGCTCGGCCGTCGTGCCGTTGACGAGAATGCCGTGGGTGCCGTTCTCGATCTGGAAAGATACGAGCTTGCCGTAGGCGTCGTAGTCCACTTCGCCCTTGCGGAACGGCGTGACGAGAGGCGGCATCGAGCCTTTGAGCCGCTCGAGCCGATCGTCAAATGTCGTCATGGGCCGCACCCCAATCTCGCCATGGCTTCTCTCCGCTCACGCGCCGAGCTTCGGCACGCGATGCGTGCCGTGCGCGATGCAAATGTTCTTCGTCTCCATGTAGAACTCGAAGCTGTAGTCGCCGCCGTCGCGGCCGATGCCGCTCGCCTTCGTGCCGCCAAAGGGCGTCGGCAAGTGCCGATTGTTCTCGGAGTTCACCCAGACCATTCCCGCCTCGATCGCGTGCGCGAGCCGCAGCGCCCGCCCCGCATTCTCGGTCCAGATGTACGCGGTGAGTCCGTAGCGCACCTCGTTGGCGATGCGGAGCGCATCGGCCTCGTCCTCGAACGGGATGACGGTGAGCACCGGCCCGAAGATCTCCTCCTGCGCGATGCGCATCTCGCGCCTTGCGCTCGTGAGCAGGGTCGGCTCCACGTAGTTACCCGGTGCGAGCCCCTCTGCGCGGCGGCCGCCACAGCGGATCTCGGCGCCCTCGGAGCGGGCCACATCGAAGTAGCTCAGGACCTTCGAGAGATGCCGCGGATGGATCAGAGGACCGATTTCCGTCGCCGGGTCGAGCGGGTGACCGACCTTCAGCCGACGCACGCGCTCCTCGATGCGCGCGACGAAGCGGTCGTGAATCGAGCGCGCAACGAGCAGGCGGCTCGAGGAGGTGCAGCGCTCGCCGTTCAGGCTGTAGATCATGAAAACGACCGCATCGAGCGCGCGGTCGAGGTCGGCATCCTCGAACACGAGCACCGGGTTCTTGCCGCCGAGCTCGAGGTGCACACGCTTCAGCGTCGGGGCGCCTTGGCTCATGACGAGGCTGCCGGTCTTCGACTCTCCTATGAACGCGGTGGCTCGAATGAGCGGGTGCTCCGTGAGCCAGCGGCCCGTCTCCTCGCCGATGCCGTTCACGAGATTGAGCACGCCCGGTGGGACGCCGGCCTCCGCGACGATCTCGGCGAGCAGCATGGCGGTGAGCGGACTCCACTCGGCGGGCTTGTGGACGACCGTGCAGCCCGCCGCGAGCGCCGGTGCGATCTTCCACGTCGAGAGCATGAACGGCGTGTTCCACGGCGTGATTACCGCGACGGGTCCGATCGGCTCGCGGACGGTGTAATTGAGATGCTGCGCTGCGGGCAGCGCGAGCCCGTCGGCGGCGCCCGCGGCGCGATCTGCAAAGAAGCGGAAGTTCTCGGCCGATCGAGCGGCAGCCTGGCTCATGAAGCGCAGCGCCTGGCCCGTATCGAGGCACTCGACGAGAGCAATCTCTTCGCTCCGTGCCTCGATCAGGTCCGCCACCCGATGCAGCAGCGCGCGCCGCTTGTCGCCCGGCACTCTGCGCCATTCCCCGAATGCCGCGTGCGCCGATCGGACCGCCGCATCGACATCCTGCTCGTTACCCGAGACGACCCTGGCGAGGAGAGTGCCGTCGACCGGCGAGAGATCGTCGAAAAGCTGCCCGCTCGCTCCGCGCTCATGTCGCCCCCGGATGAAATGGCCGAGCGGGCCGGCACGGAAGCGCTCGAGAAGTCGCGCCGCCTTCTCGAGGTTCGCCTGCAGCGCGGGATTTTCCGGCGCCACGCTCATCGTCCGGCTGCTCCCGCGCGCGCACCGTCTTTGGCACGGCGCTTCACGTGCTCATGAATGTTGTTCTTCTTCAGGCTGAGCTCCGGATCGAGTTCAGCCATCTCGACCGAGATGGCGAGCGGAGTCGTCTCGAAGAGAGCCGCGAGATGATCGCAGGCCGCAGCAAATATCCGTTCGCAGGCTGCGCGTCGCGTCGCGAGGTCCCGACCGTGCCCGACGCGGACGGAGACATGCACGAACGCGTTCTCGGGATCTCCGTCCGCTATGCAGTACGAGGAGGTCGCGTAGGCGCGCGTCCTGAGTCCACCGATCGGAAAGATTCCTGTTCCGAGCGCCGCTTGATGCAGCGCCTGCACGAGCTCGAGCACCTCGAAGCGGCCCCGAAGGTTCTCCGAATGCTCGATGACGATGTGCGCCATGGGGGTCTCGCGGATGGTACTTAACATCGCAAATATCTCACCGCCGGCCCTGTGAGGCAAGGCGCCGAGCTTGCGCGCCGGGCGGTCATGCGGTGCTGCGGTGTCTGCAGACTTGACCGGGCGCGCGGCCGCGAAGATGCTGCGGTGCCGGGCGGCCGGCGAGGGAGTCAATGTCAACGTGAGCGCGAACGGCAAAGTGGCAATTGTCACCGGTGGCGGCAGCGGCATCGGCCGCGCGGTGGGCATCGCCTTTCTCGCGGACGGCTGGCGCGTAGCGCTCGCGGGGCGGCATCGCGCGAGCCTCGATCGGACCATCGAGCAGGCCGGCGCCGACGAAAGGAATGCGCTGGCCGTTGTCACGGATGTGACCGACCCGGCTGCCGTTCAGGGACTGTTTGCGCGCACGGTGGAAGCGTTCGGGCGCGTCGACGTGCTCTTCAACAACGCGGGGGTGAGCTCGCCCTCGACGGCGCTCGAGGAGGTGCCTTTCGCCGAGTGGTCGCGCGTCGTCGCGACGAATCTCACGGGAGCATTTCTCTGCACCCAGGAGGCCTTTCGCGCCATGAAGAGCCAGCGGCCCCGCGGCGGCCGCATCATCAATAACGGCTCGATCTCCGCGCACACTCCGCGACCGAATTCGGTCGCATACTCGGCCAGCAAACACGCGATCTCGGGGCTCACGAAATCGGCTGCGCTCGAGGGACGCGAATTCGACATCGCCTGCGGCCAGATCGACATCGGCAACGCGCGCACAGAGCTCGCGGACGGGCTGATCGCCGCGGCGCGCGCCTCTGGCCGCTCGCCCGAGCCGATGATCGATGTGCGGCACGTGGCCGAGGCCGTCCTGCGGATGGCGAGCCTGCCCCTCGATGCGAACGTCTTGTTCATGACCATCATGGCGACGAAGATGCCGTATGTCGGGCGTGGGTGAGCGGGATGAAGGGGTGAGCGGGGTGAGGAGAAGGTCATGTTGACGCTGTACCACTGGGAGCCCAACGCGAACTCCGGCAAGCCGATGCTCGCCATGGCTGAGAAGGGGGTCGCGTACCAGAGCCACTATCTCGACCTGCTCAACTTCGATCAGCACAAGCCGGAGTACCTGCGGATCAATCCGGACGGGACCATTCCGGCGCTCGTGC
>DASXNC010000418.1:0-3593 GCA_036495325.1 Steroidobacteraceae bacterium | reverse complement strand
ATCCGGCGCGAGCGGCGCGACTTGAGGCGCGCGGCGCGCGCCGGCGATGCCGCGGCTGCGCAGCTCGCCGCGGTTGAGAAGGTCGTGCAGCTCTACCGGCCGATCTACCTGACCGAGGCGACCGCACGCCTCCGTGCGGCGGTCGTGACGGACCGGCCGTTCCTCGAACGGCTCGTGCACTTCTGGACCAATCACTTCGCCGTCTCGATCGACAAACTCGCGGTGCTCGGGCTCGCGGGCGCCTTCGAGCGCGAGGCAATTCGCCCGTACGTGCTCGGCACGTTCACCGAGCTCACGCTCGCGGTCGAGCAGCATCCGGCGATGCTCCTCTACCTCGACAATCAGATGTCGGCCGGCCCCGAGTCGCCGCTCGCCCGCCGAGCCGAGCGCCGCGGCGCGAGCGTGCGGCCCGGGATCAACGAGAATCTGGCGCGCGAGATCATGGAGCTGCACACGCTCGGCGTGGACGGCGGCTACACCCAGGTGGATGTGACGACATTCGCGAAGGTGATTTCGGGCTGGTCGATCGGCGGGGCTCCGGGGCAGCTCTTCGACGGGCCGCCGGGGCGATTTAAATTCCGGCCGGCGCTGCACGAGCCCGGACCGCAGGTGATTCTCGGCAGACGCTACGCTCAGCAGGGTCTCGAGCAGGGCATTGCCGTCCTGGCCGACCTCGCGCGCAATCCGGCGACCGCACGGCACATTGCGGACAAGCTCGCGCGCCACTTCGTTGCGGACGATCCACCGCGAGCGGCGGTCGACCGCATTGCGCACGTCTTTCTTGCAAGCGGCGGCGATCTGCGGGCGGTCTATCGCTCGCTCGTAGACTCTCCGGAGGCGTGGGTGCAGCCGCTAGCCAAGTTCAAGACGCCCTCGGATTACGTGATCTCCACTTATCGCGGCCTGGAGCTGCCGGTCGTCGAGCGCCGGGGCGCGCTCGCGAGCTTCGAGGCCCTCGGGCAGCGCACGTACTCGCCGGGCTCCCCGGCGGGCTGGCCCGATCGCGCATCGGACTGGGACGGCGCATCCGCCGTGCTGCAGCGGGTGGAGTGGTCGGATGCGCTCTGCGAGCGACTTGGATCGCGATACGACGCTCGTGCGCTCGCGCCTGAGCTGCTCGGCGGCACGTTGAGCGCGCGGACGCGCGCGGCGCTCGAGCACGCCGCGAGCGCTTCGCAGGCGCTCACGATTCTGATCGCCTCGCCGGAGTTCATACGAAGATGAGAAGGAGGGAACGACCGTGAAGCCGATCGATCGGCGTGATTTCTTGAGGGGCGGCGCGCTCGCCACAGCCGCAGCCGGACTCGCCGGTTCGGGTGCGCTGCTCACGACGCGCGTCGTGTTTGCGGGAGCGCAAGGCCCATTGGGCCTGGCGCGCGGCGCCGTGAGGGATCCGCGCCTCGTGCTCATCATTTTGAGAGGCGCAATGGACGGGCTCGCCGCCGTTCCACCCTGCGGTGATCCGGAATACATGCGATTGCGCGAGGGGATTGCGCTGCCGACCCCGGGAGTCGCAGGGGGCGCGCTCGCACTCGATGGCACCTTTGCGCTGCATCCGTCGTTCGGCTTCCTTCACGAATGCTACGGCGCCGGCGAGCTGATCGTGTTTCATGCCGTAGCGAGTCCCTATCGAGCTCGCTCGCATTTCGACGGACAGGACGTCCTCGAGAACGGCACCTCGCAGCCGCACGCCCTGCGAACCGGATGGCTCAATCGCGCGCTGGTTGCGCTGCCCGCGCTGCCTGAGCGATCCGTCGCGCGGGATTCAAAGGGCGGCCCGCGGCAGCTCGGCGTCGCACTCGGCCAGAACGTGCCGCTCGTGATGCGGGGACCTGCCGAGGTGGCCTCCTGGGCTCCTTCACGACTCGCACCGCTCGATGACGACACGCTCGCGCGGATCGAGGACCTGTACGCGAGCGATCCATTACTTGCGCGGCGCCTCGCCGACGCGCTCGCCGCGCAAGCGATGGCGGATGCGGGCGGCGATACCACCATGCTGCCCCCGAGTGCGGAGCGATTCCCGCTCGCACAACCTGCAGCGAAGCCCGCCGGGCGCTATACCGAAATCATCCGTGCCGCTGCGGGTTTTCTGCGCCGGGAGGACGGACCGCGCATCGCCGTGTTCGACACGAACGGCTGGGACACGCACGCGAACGAGGGCGGCGCCCAGGGCGCGCTTGGCCAGCGATTCGGCGTCCTCGATTCGGCGCTGCGTGCATTCAAGGAGGACCTGGGGCCCGCCTGGCGCGAGACGGCGATCGTGCTCGCGACGGAGTTCGGCCGAACCGCCGCGGTCAACGGCACCCGCGGCACGGATCATGGCACCGCGACGGCGTCGCTCCTTCTCGGCGGCGCCGTTCGCGGCGGGCGGGTCGTCGCCGACTGGCCGGGACTGTCTGAGCGGGTGCTCCACGACGGACGTGACCTCGCGCCGACGCTCGACCTGAGATCGGTGCTCAAGGGACTCCTGCACGAGCAGCTCGGCATCCCGCCGCGGGCGCTCGAGGATTCGGTATTCCCGCAGAGCGCGCAGGCGCCGCCGCTCAAGGACCTACTGCGCACCTAAGCGAACCCGCGGGCTGTGTTCACAGCCCGCGGTCACGGACGGTCAGTTCCAGTTGTTACGGGCGCGAAAATCCTTCGCCTGACGCTCCGCGTCGTCGCGAGCCATGCCGTAACGCTCTTGCAGTTTGCCCGCAAGTTGTTCGCCATGTCCCTCGAGCTGGCGCAGGTCATCGTCCGTGAGCTTGCCCCATTGTTCCTTCACCTTGCCTTTGAGCTGATGCCAAGCACCGGCCACGCGGTCGTTATTCATTGAGTCACTCCTTAATGGCGTCCATACACACGTCACAATCTAAGAGCACCGTGCTCGGGGCGCCGTAAGAACGCGGCGAGGCGCCGCGCTCCCACAGCCGAAATGAGGGTAGGTGAATGCCTACAGTGTCCCGGCCGCAATCGCTGCGTCTCTCGCGGCCGCAGGGGCATAGGTCTTGCTACAGCTGACCTCCGAACTCGCCTGTGAGGTTCATCATGATGAACAGATTCGTTGTTTTGATGACTGCGTTGTCGATTTCCACCACGGTCGCTGCGCAGGTGGGCACGACGGTGAAGGAGGGAGCCAAAGCGACCGCGGAGAAGGCCGAGCAGTATGGGGACACCGCGAAGTCCGTGGTGGCCTCCGGGCCGAACAAATCGCTCGACAAGGAGAAAGCGAGAATCCACGAGGCGAAGGCGCACCATCACGCCGC
Organism: Steroidobacteraceae bacterium; assembly: GCA_036495325.1. GTDB lineage: Bacteria > Pseudomonadota > Gammaproteobacteria > Steroidobacterales > Steroidobacteraceae > JASHUC01. The sequence goes on along the minus strand of DASXNC010000418.1, from coordinate 345 downwards.
GTCGGCCAAGAGTGCGGCGAAGCGGATCCCGAAATAGCCTTCGATCGAGTTCGTTGAAGAGAACGCCGGCTATCGCATCGGCGGACGCAAAGGGTCCCGCCACGCGTTAGGGATGAGGTCCTCAATGAGAAGCCGCCCTGCTGCGGCCGCGCGTCGGAGCAAGGGCGCAAAAGCTGGCCTCGACTTCCTCACCGGCGGGGGCGAGATGGGCGCGCGCATGCGCGCCTTTGACTGGTCGAAAACGCCGCTCGGGCCGCCCGGGCGCTGGCCCCAGTCCTTGAGAACCATCGTGCGCGTGATGCTCGATTCGCGCTACGCCATGTGGATGCTCTGGGGGCCGGAGCT
>DASXNC010000417.1:0-3239 GCA_036495325.1 Steroidobacteraceae bacterium | reverse complement strand
ACCGGGATGCGGCGCTCGCGCGCTGCGTCGGAGACCAGCAGGTTGGTCTCGCGACAATCCGTTGCGGCAATGGCCAGCACCGCCGAATCGAGGTGGGCCGGAAGGAATTCTGCCGCGAGGTGCGTGAGGCGACCGAGGCGTGCGGCGCCGGCATCCGGTAGGTTGGCCCCTAGCAGTTCCGCCGCGGCCCGGCCGAGGGAGGGTGCCACGATCGTCACGCGCGCGCCGCAACGCAACAGCAGCTCGGTCTTGCGCGCAGCGACGGCGCCGCCGCCGACGACGACGACTTCACGGTCTTCAATGCGCAGAAAGATCGGCAGATGGTCCATCTCAAGATCGGTTCGACCGGCTCGAACGGCGGGCACGCGGTTTTGCGTCCCCGCATCCGCGGCTCGAAGCGGATCGACTCAGCTCTGGGCAGCTGCCGCGCGCACTCGGGGGTGCAGACCGCACTCGCGCGCTTCGGGGTTCTCCCACCACCAACGGCCGGCGCGGCTGTCCTCCCCCGGCTGCACGGCCCGCGTGCACGGCGCGCAGCCGATGCTCGGGTACTGCCGGTCGTGCAGGATATTGTACGGGAGCTTGCGCGTGCGGATATAGGACCAGATCTCGGCGTCGGTCCAATCGAGGAGGGGGCTCACCTTGTGCAGTCCGTGCTGGGCGTCCCATTCGATGGGGGCCGCCAGGGAGCGGGCCTTCGACTGCTCGCGCCGCACGCCGGTCACCCAGGCCGAGTAGCCCGCCACGAAGCGTTGGAAGGGGATGACCTTGCGAACGTGGCAGCAGGAGATGCGCGCCTCGGTGCTGTGGAAGAAGCCGTTGATGCCCTGCCGGGCCACGAGCTCGGAGAGGTCCGCGGCCTCCGGATACAGCACGCGGATGCGGTTCCCGTAGCGGCGCTGCAGCCTCTCGAGCAGCTCGTACGTTTCCTCGTGCAGCCGCCCGGTGTCGATGCTCACGATGTCGATGTCGGGGACATCCGTGCAGATGATGTCCGTGAGCACGACGGCCTCCGCACCGAGGCTGTTGGCGTACACCACCCGCCCGAAACGACCCACGGCTTGCCCGAGCAGCTCGCGGATTGCCGCCGCTTTCGACTCGAGCTCGAGTGTGAGTACTTGGCCCATGGTGCGTGGGCGGTACTGTATCGGTGACAATGAGGTAACAGAACGAACGTTTTCTTCTGTCGGTCTGCGGCGCGGTTATGAGTGGCCGGGGGGCCCCAAGTCCATGAAATTACACCAATTACGGTATCTGGCGGCGGTCGCCCAGAGCGGCCTCAACATCACCGCCGCGGCGCAGAAGCTACACACCTCGCAGCCCGGGGTGAGCAAGCAGATCAAGCTGCTCGAGGACGAGCTCGGTTTCCAGATCTTCACGCGCGAGGGGCGCAATCTCACCCGCATCACACCCGCCGGCCAGCAGGTCATCGAGCGGGCGGTCCGCATCCTGCAGGAGACGCAGGCGATCCGCGATCTCGCAACGGAGTTACGCGACGAGGGCCGGGGGAGCCTCTCGATCGGCACGACGCACACCCAGGCGCGGTACGTCCTGCCGGAGGTCATTCGCGATTTTCGCGCGCGCTACCCGCAGGTGCGTCTGAATCTGCACCAGGGCACGACGGAGCAGATCGCGGAGATGGGCGCGCAGGACCGCATCGACTGCGCGATCGCGACGGGCTCGGAGCACCTCTTCGGGGACATGACCCTGCTGCCGTGCTACCGCTGGCATCGCGTGATCGTCGTGCCGCTCGAGCATCCGCTCGCGGCCGTCACTCGGCCGAGCCTGAAGCAGCTGAGCGGCTACCCGCTCGTCACCTACACGTTCAGCTTCAGCGGCCCATCGTCGCTTCCGCAGGCTTTCGCCAAAGCCGGCCTCACACCCGATGTCGCGATTACCGCGCGCGACGCCGACGTCATCCTGGCCTACGTGCGGCTCGGTCTCGGTGTCGGTATCGTCGCCCAGATGGCGGTCGATCCGAAGGAGGACGCCGATCTGGTCGCGATCGATGCCTCGCACCTCTTCTCTGCGCACGTCACCTGGATCGGGTTTCGCCGCGGCGTGCTCCTGCGCCGCTACATGTACGAGTTCGTGCAGCTCCTCGCGCCGCACCTCGACAGGCGGCTCGTCGAGCGCGCGCACCGCGCGACGAGCGCCGCAGAGGTCGCGCAGCTCTTCGCCGACATCCCGTTGCCGGAGCGGTGATCGCTCAAGCTCGGGCCGGACTTCCTGTCACGGCCCTCGCGGCGGCGAGCAAAAGGCGCGACTTTTGTTCGCCGCTCGCCGCCTGCGGCGGCGGGCACGTCCGTGTGCCTGTATCATTTCGCTCATGGCGGGCCTGTATTTCGAGCAGTTCGAGGTGGGACGGCGGTTCGAGCATGCGCCACGCCGCACCGTGACCGAGACCGACAATCTGCTGATCACCGCCCTCACCATGAATCCCGCCGCGGTGCACCTCGATGCCGAGTATTGCAAGGGCACCCCCTTCGGCGCGCCGCTCGTCAACAGCGTCTTCACGCTCGGCCTGATGGTCGGAATCTCCGTGTATGACACGACCCTCGGCACGACCGTCGCGAACCTCGGGTGGGAGAAGGTCGCGTTCACGAAGCCGGTATTCGTCGGCGACACGCTGCGCATCGAGACGACGGTCGTCGCCAAGCGCGAGAGCCGCTCACATCCCGAGAGCGGCATCGTGACGTTCCAGCACCGCGCGTTCAATCAGCGCAACGAGGAGGTCGCCTCGTGCCTGCGCGCGGCGCTGATGCTGAAGCAGCCCGCCGCGTGAGGAGGTCGACGTGGCGCTGCCGAGCCGGGTTCCCGCTGCGATGAGCGCGGAGGCAGTCGCTGCGAGCGAGCGCTCGTGGCTATTCGTGCCGGGCGACAGCGAGCGCAAGCAAACGCGCGCGCTCGAGACCGACGCGGATGCTCTCATTCTCGATCTGGAGGATTCGGTTGCGCCGGCGCGGCGCAAGGCCGCGCGCGAGCGCGTTGCCTCGCTGCTCGCGGAGCGGCGTACGAATCGCGCGGCGCAGCGACTCTGGGTCCGCGTGAATGCGCCAGCGAGCGGCGAGCTGCTCGAGGACCTCGCGGGGATCGTGCCCGGCGCGCCCGACGGTATCGTGCTGCCGAAGATCTCGATTCCCGAGGAGATCGTGGAGACGCACCACTATCTCTCGGCGCTCGAGAAGCGCGAGGGCCTGCGCGCCGGATCGATCCGGGTGCTCGTCATTGCGACGGAA
>DASXNC010000416.1:0-6837 GCA_036495325.1 Steroidobacteraceae bacterium | reverse complement strand
CGTGGCGGGCGGCGGCGGCGATAATGCAGCGAGCGCAGTGGGCCTCGGCGTCGTGCTACCCGGCCAAGCGTTCCTCTCGATCGGCACCTCCGGGGTGCTGTTTGTCGTGACGGACCGCTTTCGCCCGAATCCTGAGCGTGCGGCGCACGCCTTCTGCCACTGCCTGCCGGCGCGCTGGCATCAGATGTCCGTCATGCTGAGCGCATCGAGCGCGCTCGACTGGGCAGCGCGGCTTGTGGGCGAGAGCGACTTGCGGAGCCTCGTCGAAGCGGCGCGAGCGCGCGGCGTGAGTCGCCATTCGCCCTTCTTCCTGCCATACCTGTCGGGCGAGCGCACGCCGCACAATGACCCGCACAGCCGCGGCGTGTTCTTCGGTATCAATGCGGACACGACCGCCGCGGATCTCGCGGGCGCGGTGCTCGAAGGGGTCGCGTTCGCGTTTGCGGACGGGCTCGACGTGCTCACAGAGAAGGGAGGTCAGGTGGGCCAGATCAGCGTGACGGGCGGCGGTGCCCGTCTGCCTTACTGGGGCGAGGTGATCGCCGCGGCGCTTGGACGACCCCTAACCTACCGCTCGGGCGGCGAGATCGGCGGAGCTCTCGGCGCCGCGCGGCTCGCGCGGCTCGCGCTCGGCGGCGAGCGCGAAGAAAATGTCTGCGTGGCCCCGCCCATCGAGCGCGTCGTGCAACCCGACCCCGCGCTCGCCTCACTGCTCGCAAGTCGCCGCCGCACTTTTGTGCGGCTCTATCAAGATCTCAAAGAAGCTTTTGCGGAGAATTCAGTATGAGTCTGTTCTCAGGCATCGAGCCCGTGCGATTCGAAGGGCCGGACACGGAGAACGAATTCGCCTATCGGGTCTACGACAAAGACCGCCTCGTGCTCGGCAAGCGCATGGAGGACTGGCTCCGCGCCGCCGTTTGCTACTGGCACTCCTTCAACTGGCCCGGCCAGGACATCTTCGGGGCCGGAACTCTGCCGCGCCCGTGGCTCGGCGCGCCCATCACGCAGGGCATGGCGGATGCGAAGCTCGAAGCCGCGTTCGATTTCTTCGCGCGGCTCGGTTTGCCGAACTTCACGTTCCACGACGTCGACGCGATGGCGACGCCCGCGTCATTGAAGGAGCACGATCGGAACTTGAAGACGATCGAGGCCGCGATACAGAAGAAGATGGCTGTGACGGGGGTGAAGCTGCTGTGGGGCACTGCCAATCTCTTCACTCATCCGCGCTATGCGGCCGGCGCCGCGACGAACCCCGATCCGGAAGTGTTCGCGTGGGCAGCCGCGCAAGTGCGGTGCTGTCTCGAGACGACGCACCGGCTCGGAGGATCGAACTACGTGCTGTGGGGCGGGCGCGAGGGCTACGACTCGCTGCTGCACACCGATCTCAAGCGGGAGCTCGATCAGTATGGCCGCTTCCTCTCGCTGGTAGTCGAGCACAAGCATCGCATCGGCTTCAAAGGAGCCATCCTCGTCGAGCCGAAGCCCTTCGAGCCCACGAAGCACCAGTACGACCGTGATGTCGCGGCCGTGTATGCGTTCCTGCAGCGCTACGGCCTTGCGCAGGAGGTGAAGGTCAACATCGAGGTCAACCACGCCACGCTCGCGGGCCTCGACTTCGAACACGAGATCGCCGCCGCACGCGCGTACGGAATCTTCGGCTCCATCGACATCAACCGTGGCGACCCGCGCAATGGTTGGGACACGGATCAGTTCCCGAACAACGCGCAGGAGCTGGTGCCGGCGCTGATTCAGCTCGTCATCGACAAAGGCTTCGCGACCGGCGGCTTCAACTTCGATGCGAAGCTGCGCCGCCAGTCCGTCGATCCCGCCGACCTGTACCTCGCGCATATCGGTGGCATGGACACGCTGGCCCGGGCGCTGCTGGCCGCGGCCGACATCCTCTCCGAGGGCAAGCTCGCGCGGTTGCGCGAGGAGCGCTACCGGGGCTGGAGCGGGGAGCTCGGCCAGCGTATCGCAAGCGGCGGGCTCGACCTCGCGAGCCTCGCGGATCTCGCGACGCAGAACGGGTTCGATCCGGCGCCCCGCTCGGGCAAGCAGGAGCTCGCCGAGAGCCTCGTCGCGCGGCACTGCCGACACTGAGCGTTCACCGGAGCGCCTCGGCTCAGCCAGCTCGGAGCATGGGCATGATCCGCGCGCGGATTCTCGCGTAGCTGTCGGGCTTGAGCGGTCCGAGCAGACCGTGCAGCTCGGGAGGCAAGTGTGCGAGAGGATGACGCGTCCGGCCCCGCGGTGAACGCATCCCACCAGTAATTGGCGAGCCCATTGAATGGCGCCGTCGACGGCGTTTCCGTCCGCGTCCCTGCAGCCTTCCTCGGGCGCCGAGGCGGCAAGGTTGATGCTGCGAGCACGTTCATTCTGGCCGCCAAGGCCGCGGAATTCGAGGCACGCTGAGCAGCCGGTCGAGCTCCTCGACCATCGCCCGGTCATCCCCGCCTAGGACCTCGAAGTCACACGGGGCGGCAGATCGCCGCCCTCCAGCGGCCTCGAGGGGGCGCGCTGGCGCGCCGCCTCATCCGCCTGATCCCGCATGGCATCGATCACGGAGGCGGAGGCTGCTGCCATGAGCTGCTCCTTGCCGATTGGCGGCCTGACAGTGACGCGGCGAGCCGCCGATCGCCTGGCCGCTCCCGCCACGCTCCCATTTTTGCATGCTTTCGCATGACTCATGACCGGCGAAGGGGGCACCGCAAGCGATAGCTCGGGCATGCCTATTGCTGATCAGCCCGAGGCGACGCCCGGGTGCTCCCGAAGGCTGCCAGAAAACCGAATGACGCTGGAGGTCACCTAAGATGCGCGACGACGCCCGCTCGACTCCGCCGAGCCCGCATTCAAACCCGAGTGCCGCAACGCAGGAGCCCCCGGACGCGAGCGCCGCTCACTCGGCGAATGCCGAGCACAGAGTCGAACGCCTCCTCGCGCCGGTGATCATGGCCGGCATGCTCGCATGCGCCGCCATCCTGCCGGCCTGCGGCAGCGGTGATTCGAACGGCGAGTCACCGCCTCCATCGTCGTCGTCCTCTTCCTCGATGTCGAGCTCATCATCATCTACTTCGTCGTCCAGCTCTTCGTCTTCTTCGTCGTCCGGTGCGGCAGTCTCCTTGACCCTGCCGATTGCGCGGGCGGCAATAGCGACCGCGAATACCTACTCAGTCGCTGCGACGACGAATGATCCGAGCGGTGTGACCTGGAGCGTCGCTGCCGCCGCGGGTACACCCCCGGCCAACGCCGGCACGTTCAACCCTGCGACGACCGCAAATGGGGCGGCGGTCACGTACACGCCGAAGGGTCCCGGCACATTCACCGTGACGGCGACGAGCATCACTAACACAACCGTATCGACTGCCTTCACGCTCTACGTGTCCGATCTCGCGGGCGTCTACACCTATCACAACGATCTCAATCGAGACGGCGCGAATACCCAGGAGTACGCGCTCACACCTCAGAACGTGCAGAGCCACTTCGGCAAGCTCTTCTCGTGCCCGGTGGACGGGGCGATTTACGCACAGCCGCTCTGGGTCGCAGGCGTGACAATCAACGGCGCGAAGCACAATGTCGTGTACGTCGCGACGGAGCACGATGGACTGTGGGCGCTCGATGCCGATACGAGTCCCTGTCAGAAGCTCTGGCAGGTCAGCCTCATCGACCCGCCGCACGGCGGGAATGCGGGCGAGACGAGCGTGCCCGGGGGCCCTCAGGGCAGCCCCCAGGGGTTTCTCGTCGGCATGGGAAACGGCGACATGGCGCCCGAAGTTGGTGTGACCGGCACGCCGGTGATCGCTTCAGGCGCGACGCCCGGCACGGGAACGCTTTACGTGGTCTCGAAATCCGTGAGCTCCGACGGCAAGACGTTCTATCAGCGCCTCCACGCCATCGACATCACGACCGGCGCCGAGGCAACCGGTGGATCATTCCCCGGCAAGCCTGTCACGATCGCTGGCACCACCGCCGGCAAAGGCGACGGCGGTGCGATCGACACTTTCGTCTCGCAGGTGCAAAACCAGCGACCGGGTCTGGCACTCGTCAACGGGACCGTTTACGTTGGCTGGTCCGGACACGAGGACTTCAGCCACTACTATGGCTGGATCATGGGCTACAGCGCCGCGACGCTTCAGCAGACCGTCGTCTTTAACGACGTGCCCAATAATACGAGCGCGAACGGTTTCGGCGGCGGCATTTGGATGGCAGGCGGCGCGCCCGCGGTGGACGCGGCCGGAAACCTGTACCTCCTTACCGGCAACGGTCTGTTCGATGCGAACAGCGCCTCGGCGCCTAACAACGACTACGGCGACTCTCTCGTCAAACTGACCGGAGCGAACGGCAAGTTGGCGGTCGCCGATTACTTCACACCGTCCGATCAGCAAGACGACGACACCAGCGATACCGATTTCGGCTCTGGCGGTGCCGCGATCCTCGCCGATCTGCCCCAACCGGTGACGATAGGCGGCGTCGCGATAACGCACCTCATCGTCGGCGGCGATGAGAAAGGCAGACTCTATCTCCTCAATCGCGACAAGCTCGGCGGATTCACGGGCAGCAACTCGGGCGCCGTGCAGGTGGTCACGGCGGGAGCCCAGAATAACAGCGACAATAGCGGCGTCATTTACGCGACTGGAGCGTACTGGAACGGCACCTTCTACATCATGGCTGACGGGGCGACGGCGGAGGTACAGGCCTACCAGCTCAACGCGTCAACGGCGCAGCTGAGCCTGACTTCGAAGGCGCCGGGCTTTGGATTTCCCTCCGGCACGCCGTCGGTTTCCGCACAAGGTGCGACCGGCGGAGTCCTGTGGACACTGGACGACACGCAGTTCTGCACACCGGAGTCGCCAGGGTGCAGTCCCGCCGTCCTGCACGCGTATGATGCGACGAACCTCGCAACTGAGCTTTATAACAGCTCGAAAGTCGCGGCGGATGCGGCCGGATTTCCGGTCAAGTTCACGCTGCCCACGGTCGCGAACGGCAAGGTTTACGTGGGCACTCGGGGCAACAACCAGGGCCTGCCAGACAACACGCCTGGACCCAACAACTCACCGGCCATTCCGGGAGAGCTCGACGTTTATGGTCTGAATTCCAACTAGCGGCCGGCCAGCGCGCGCTGAAATTCGGGGCTCTGCAGCAGAGAGCTCGCCGTGTTGACGAGGGCATCGGAGAGCACCTCGTAGTAGTTCTCCAGCTTGTAGGAGCGGCCAAAGCGTGTCGCATCTCCCGAAGCTGTTCCGCTCCAGAGCGTCTGGCCGTCGCGGCCGACGACCTCGAGGTGTACGACGAGCTCCGATTTGTAGGTGCTCGTCTCGCGCACGAAGAACTGCTTCACCTCGCCGCTGATCGTGACCGCGCCGTTGCCGTCGACCGTCTTCAAGCCTGCCCGATCGAACAGCTCGCGCATATGAGTGCTCACGAATGCGCCCACGTCCGCGGTCGTCGTGATGGGTTTCGGCTTGTCATCCTCGCGGTTCTCGCCGATCGCCTCCTTGTCAGCGCGGACATCCTTGAAAGTCACGAATTCGATTGGCCTCTGCGTCATCTCCACCGCGCCGAGGCGCAGCTCGGAGGTCGGTCTCCATTCGAGGGGTACATGGACCAGAAGCCGCGTCCGCGCGTTCGCAACCGCCGCCACGGCGAGCAGCATGAGAAGCAGTCGAGTGTGCATCGAGATCAGCCTCCCCCCGAAGTTTCGTGCAGCGGAGCCGCGAGCACCGCCCGCCCCGAACACACCGCCGGTGGTCGAGAGCGCGGTGCGAGATTCTCGCACAACATCGCCCGGAGAATTCCCGTAGCATCGCTCCAGCGTCCGCGAAGTCGGTTTCGCGGCGAGCAACTCCGGCGAGACTGCGCCGGCGTCGCGATCCATTAGCGATCGGAGTTCGAAGATGGCAGTACCCTGGAGTCAAATCGTCCGCCTGATGCCCTCCATCCTGGAGGTTTCCCACGAGCTTCTGAGGCGCACGCGCAGCTTGCCGCGGGCAGCGCCCCCCTCCTCGGGCGAGCGCTCCGCAGAGCGCCCCGAGCTCGAAGCACGCATCGCTGCGCTCGAGGAGAACGAGCGGCGGCATGCGGAGCTCGTCAACCGCGTGGCGGATCAGCTCGACCAGCTCACGAGCGCCGTTACGGCTCTTCACCGTCAGACGATGGCGCTACTTGCCACGCAGATCGTGGTTGCACTCGCCGCGGTCGCCGCGCTGGTGTTCGCACTGCATCGATAGCCGCAAGCGCTCTTCCCGGTTCAAGGCGACGCCGGTCGGAGCTATCTGGGTAGATTCGCCGAATGAGGGACTTTCCCATTGAGACGGCACGCGGCACGGCTGCGCTTCTCGACGTCAACCGCCGCTTCTATGATTCCCTCTGGTCCGGAGCGCGGCTCGTCATGCCGCATCGATTCAACACGTGGCCGCTCGTGGAATCGCTCCTTACCGGAGAGACACGGGCACTGGAGGTAGCCCCCGGACTGCGGCCGCGCCTTCCACTCGAGACGACGCGTTTCGTCGACATCAGCGTACCCGCGCTCGCGAAGCTCCATGAGCGCGGCGCCGAAGTGGTGCTCGGCCGGATCACGTCCCTTCCCTTCGCGGTGGCGCGATTCGATCTCGTGTGCGCTCTCGATGTGGTCGAGCACGTCGACGATGATGACTCCGCTCTCGCCGAACTGTCGCGCGTTACCCGTCCCGGCGGCATCGTTCTGGTCTCGATTCCGCTGCATCCCTCGAGGTGGACGGCATTCGACGAGTTCGTGGGCCACAGGCGACGCTATGAGCCCTCAGCGCTGCTCGCAAAACTCGCTCGCTGCAAGCTCACGGTCGAGCGCAGCGCCGTGTTCGG
>DASXNC010000415.1:0-5428 GCA_036495325.1 Steroidobacteraceae bacterium | reverse complement strand
GCAGGGCTCGATGATCGAGGTCTGTGGCTCGGACTTGCCGATGTGATGGGATTTGGGCCACCACTCACCGAGACGCGCCGTGAACACCTCGAACGCTCGGTCGGCCGATGCCTGGACCAACACGCTCCGGCGGACCGGCGCGGGCTGAATCGTTCTATTCATGGCTTCTCCCCTCGGGAATCATCCGCTTCGTTTGCGCCCCGCTCGACCTCGCGAGCGTACGCCTCCAGCGCTAATCCCCAGAACTGGTCGAGCCACGTGCGGATCGCGGCCAGACCGTGCGGGTCGATGCGGTACACCCGGCGCGTGCCCTCGGCGCGGTCGCTCACGAGCCCAGCCTCCTTCAGCACTCGCAAATGCTGAGAGACGGCGGGCCGTGTGACCGGAAGACCTCGCGAGAGCTCCCCGACCGAGGCTTCGCCGGCGCGCAGTCGCTCGAACACCTCGCGGCGAGTGGGGTCGGCGAGCGCAGCAAGCTGAGCAGATCCGTTAGCCATAACTTACGGTAAGCGAAGACTAACGTTCTGTCAAGCGGGCGGTGGCTGTGCACCCAGCGGTGACCGCCGGGACGGATTGCGCGATCCTGCGCTGATGAGACGCGAAGCCGGATCACACGAGCCACCACCGGGAGGACGGACGCGGTCCGATGTGGACTTCATGCGCCGCGCTCTCGAGCTCGCCGAAGAAGCCCAGGGGCGCGGCGAAGTACCCGTCGGTGCGGTGCTCGTTCGCTCGTCGGATGGTGCGCTCATTGCCGAAGGCGCCAACCGTCCGATCGGGGCCTCGGATCCGACGGCACACGCGGAGATCGAGGCGCTGCGCGCAGGGGGGCGGGCACTCGGCGGATACCGCCTGACGGGAACCACGCTCTACGTGACGCTGGAGCCGTGCGTGATGTGCGCGGCTGCGATCGTGCATGCGCGGGTGGAACGGCTCGTGTTTGGGGCCTGGGACCCCCGCGCAGGAGGTGCAGGCAGTGTCGTGAACGTTTTCGCGCTGCCCGGCCTCAATCACCGCGTCGACGTGTTCGGGGGCGTCCTCATGGAGGAGTGCGGAGCGCTGCTACAGCGGTTTTTCGCCGAGCGGCGCTAAGCGCGCAGACGCGGCGCCGATGCGCCGCGGCCAGTGCGATCACACGTCGGGCACCACCCGCGTCGCCTCGCCGGCGACCGCGTTCGGGGTTTGCCACTCGAGCAGCTTGAGGAAGCGCTGCACGCGGAGCACGTACTGGACGGGTTCCCAGCCGCGGCAGTAGCCGCGCTTTGCCCGGTCGTACCATTGCTGGTTCGCGAGCAGCGGCAGCTGCTTGCTCACATCGGCCCAGGAGTCGGGGTTGAGTCCGCGCGACTGGGCAAGAATGCGCGCATCCTCGAGGTGGCCGAAGCCGACGTTGTACGCGGCAACCGCGAACCAGGTGCGGTCGGGCTCGGGAATGCGCTCGGGGATCTTGGCGAGCACGTCGATGAAGTACTTGGCGCCGGCGAGAATGTTCTGCTTCGGGTTGGTGCGATCCTCGATGCCCATCTCTTCGGCGGTGCTCGACGTGAGCATCATGAGGCCGGCGGCGCCGTTCGAGGAACGCGCGGCCGGGTCCCATTTCGATTCCTGGTAGGCGATCGCGGCCAGCAATCGCCAGTCGATCCCCGTCGCGGCCGCCGCCTTCTCGAACAGGCTCCGATACTGCGGCAGGCGCTGAGTCGCGAGCGCCTCGAACTGCCGCGACTCCTCGTACTCGAACTCGCGCGAGCTTCCCGAGGAGAGCTTGATGAGCTGCGCGAGCTCACCGGACTGGGAGATGTCGCGGAAGAATTCGTTGACCTCTTCGTATAGCTTCGACGCGCCGTGGCGTACCACCCACTGAACGGGCCGATCGTCTCCAAGCGCAAAGCCGGGCGCCACGTCCGCATACAAATGGTGCGAGAACGAGAACTCGCGCGCATCGACGATCGCATACGCAGCATCGCCGTTCTCGACATCCTCGACTGGGTCGGCGTCGCGCGGCGCCGTCTCGATCCAGGCGAGTGCCGGGGCGACGGTGTGCTTCATCCGCTCGAGGAGATGCTCCTGCGGGCTGCCGGCTCGGACGGAAAGTCGCGCGGACTCGATCTGCAGGGTCTCCCGCGGCCGGGTCTCCCCATGTCGGTAGACGACGAGCTGGGGGATGCGCTCGTAGACGTCGGCCGGCTCTCCGACCTCACGCCAGCTCGCATCGGCCGTGATCTGCGCGGCGGCGATATCGGCCCGTCCGGCAGCGAGCTCGGCCTGCATGGCCTTCGCGTTCGCGACGGGGTACATGTAGAGCGTGACGCCGAGCCGCTGGGCAAATTCGCTCGCGAGCTCGAACTCCAGTCCCTCCGCCCGATTCGCTCCGAGGTAGTAGGAGGTCGGGCTATTGAGGGTGACGACGCGTAGCTCGGCCCGGGCGCGCGGGAAGAAGACCTTCGCCGGCGGCTGGGGAGTGCAGCTGCCGACCAGCCCCAGCAAGGCGATCGCCAGCGGCGGTCGGAGTAGCCCTGTGGCCTTACCCACTCCGAAGGCGTGTCTCAGCCGGCGATGCATCGGCACCTCACGTGGACCGTTCGGTTCGACTAGAATAGCAGGCCACGGTCCCGTGTCGCCTGCGCTTCAGACAGAACGCGGTCGCGATCTTATGTAAAAGGGGAAGCGGGCCAAAATACTCGTTGATTCAACTGCTTGTACGCGTCTGGTTCCGGCCGCGCGTTCAGCGATTCAATCTGAGACCGAGTTGGATGAACAGCCGGAGAGGTACCGAAGCGGTCATAACGGCGCCGATTCGAAATCGGATGGTCGGGTAAAACCGGCACGTGGGTTCGAATCCCACCCTCTCCGCCACTGAAACGAAAAGGGCCCCTCGCGGGCCCTTTTTTTTGCCGCCACAGCGCACTGCAGTCGGGTGTCGGTTTCGATTTCGCGCCGCCGCCGGACTCGCCCACGAACAGTGTTTTCCTGGTGTCCGGTCCAATCTCGTATCTCTGCGACACCACGCAGCACACCCTTCAGCGCTACAGCGGCTACACCGTGACCGCGGTCCAGCCCCTCACCGATGCGGCGCTCATGATGGCGGGCGCGACGCGTGGCCTCATCGCGCAGAACGTCTCGGCCTGCACCGTGAGCATCGTGCCGGCGCCCGCCTCCGGCGCTTTTGATGAGCTCCTGATCTTTGAAGTGACGCTCGCCTCGAGCGGCGAGACGCTCACGGTGTTCGATGAGGCTGTTCCGGAGTACGTGCCGTGAGGCGCATGGTTCCGGGGCGCGCCGTCCGAGGCTTCTCGCTCCTCGTCACGCTGTTCGTGATCCTCGTGCTCGGGGCGCTCGCCGCGTTCGCGGTGCGCATCGGTGCGACGCAAACGCAAAGCGTCGACTTCGATCTCCTCAACGCACAAGCCCAGGCAGCCGCCGCCAGCGGCATTGAGTACGGCGCCAATCAGGCCTTGCGAGCCGCGAATTGCATTCCCCCTACGACGCTCGCCCTGGGGGCGGCAGGACTCCAAGGCTTCTCGGTCACGGTGACCTGTAGCCCATCGATGCACACCGTTTCGTGCAGGCGAGCGAGACCCGCAACGTCAACAACGTGCCCGTCCCGTGAAGATGGCGGAAATCGATACCCTGGTGCGCTAGCATAGCGACCGCAGAGCGGATAGGCCGCAGGGTGACGCGGATGAAACTGCTCAAGAGTCTCGTAGTCGCGGCGGGCACCTCCACGCTCCTTGCGTGCGCGTCACAGGCGCCGACCGCTTCGAGCGCAACCGGCACGCGCCATGACAGCGCTCTGCCAACCGCAGTGGCCGGTCAGAAAAAAGACAATCGGCTAATCCCCGAGGGGTATCGGCGCGTCGTCGTCAACGGCGACGAGCGGTTCTGCAGGACCGACCCGGAGCCTGGCTCCCGCGTCCAGAAGCACACGGTGTGTCTTACCCGGAATGAGCTCGATGCCGAGCAAGACCGCAGCAGGGATCTCATGAACAATCTGTCCCGACAAAGCGGCACGAATACCGGCTCGAGGGGCAACATGGGAAATATGCCGATGGGCGGCCCTTACTGAAGCGCCAGCGGGTCGAAGCCGGCTTCGCGCCCGCCTCTGCATATGCCATCGGTGCGTGCGGCGCGGCGCCCTCAATGCGTCTCGGACTTCGTTTGAAGCATGTGCTTGTAAGCCACCGCGAAGGCTTCAACGAACGTGGGCGGCATCCGGTCGGCGGGCATCTCGGCGAGATTGCGATAAAACTCGACGAACAGCTGCCAGTACTTCGGCTCGGCGCCGGTCGGCTTGCTGCCGCGCCGGAGCGTGCGCTCGAAACGCGCCTCGAGCTCGGCCGGGTCGAATCTTCCAACGAACTCGACGAAGGCCGCCCTCAGTGCCTCGGTGCTCGCGCGCTCGTGCGTCCGCGCCGCCTGAATCGCATCCCGTAGCCACTGCACCGCATCGAGCCGGCGGCTCTCGTGCTGTGCGAGCAGCTCGACGAGGAGTTCCTCGACACTCGAGCGTACGAGCGAGGGGCGCGGATCTTCCGGATCGCTCTGCAGATCGATCCGGAAGTGAGCGCGGGACTCCTCGCGTGCGCGCTCGAGATCTTTGAGGCCCACGAGCGCCTCTCGAAGGAGCTGACCGATGAGGTGCAGCTGTTGCGCCTGCGCGTCGGGGGACAGCCGCGCGGCGTCTATGCCTGCGCCGCGGCAGAATGCCTGCATTCCGTTTTGAGCTTCGAAGGACACGGGCGCACCTGCGCCGCGCGGCTCCCGTGTCTTCGCAGCAGCGCGCGCCAGGCGTTCGATCCGGCGCGCGACCGCCTCCTCCTCGGCTTGCTCGGCCGTGGAGCTCGAAGCATCCCGCAGGGGCGGGGCTTCCCGGACGGCCGGCGTTTCGCGGAAAGCCGGCGTGTGATCCGGCAGGGAGGATCCCACCGCAGCCTCTGGCGGCAGGGCCGCCTGTCCGTAAGCATTCACAGGCCGCAGTCGACTTCCGGAAGGACTCTCCGTCCTGAGGAGAGCATCGAGGTCGAGCGCCGCGCCGAGATCGGTTTGGGCGGGGCGGCCGAAGCTCTCGAGCACGTCGATGTGAGTCGGCACCGCGTCGGCGTTGCCATAGCCCGCGACGCGAGGCGAAGTCCCGCGTGCGGCATATTCGGCCGCCGGCCCGGTCTGCGCCGTCTGAGTCTCGAGAGCTGCGACGACCTGATATTCCCCGAGTCGCAGCACATCGCCGCTCACCAGTCGGTGCGGCCCGAGCTCGTGCAGCGGCCGCTCGTCATCATTCAGGAACACACCGTTCGTGCTCGTGTCCTCGATGACGAACTGTCCCTCGCGGAAGGAGACTCTGGCGTGGTGCGCCGAGATGTATCGCTGCGGGTCCGGGAGGATCCAATCGTTGTCCGCGGAACGCCCGATCGTACCGCCGTCCACGCCGAAA
>DASXNC010000414.1:0-1980 GCA_036495325.1 Steroidobacteraceae bacterium | reverse complement strand
CCCATATCAGTATGAACCCAGCCGGGGCTCACGACGACGCACGTGATGCGGCGAGAGGCGAGGCCGACCGCGAGGCTGCGCATGACCATGTTCACGGCGGCTTTGGAGCTCCGGTACGCAATCCATCCGCCGCTCGTGTTGTCGGTGATGGAGGCGAGCCCGCTCGTGATCGTCGCGACGAGGCGCCGACTGCCACGCTCGAGTTGAGACGCGAAGGCTTCCGTGACGCGCAGCGGAGCGAGCGTGTTGACCCGAAGCACGTCCTCCCAGGCCTCGTAATCCATGTGTCCGAACGACTGACTTCCGCCCATGATCCCCGCGTTATTGACGAGCACGTCGATCGGTCCGCTCACCTCACGTGCGGCGCGCTCGATACTCGCGGCATCCCTCACGTCCATCTGCAGAACGGAGATCGAGCTTTCCGAGGCGATTTTCGCAAGTTCACGAGCGCTCGCAGGCTTGCGGCAGGAGGCGTAGACGGTCCATCGGTCGGCAGCGTATTGCCGCGCGAGCTCGAGTCCGAGCCCTCGGCTTGCGCCTGTGATCAGGACGGAAGGCATGCGGACGCTCCGCGCGATGGGGAAAGGTGATCTTCCCGCGTGCGAGGCCTTCGGAGCAACCTCTCGAGCGCGCCCGGCATTGCCGGCGGTTCGAGCGGCACCAGACGAGCTTCTGAAGCTCGTCAGTGCTGGACTCTCAGTGCTGGATCCCGATCGTGATCCAGGAGTCGGGCTCAGGGTCCCCGCGCCACGTCAGCCCCTCGATCGTGAACTGATAGCTGCCCGGGCCGAGTGCGGAGCTGTTGAGCGCAATGCGCAGGTGGCCGTTCGAGTCCTTGCCGAGATTGTTGATGATCGCGACGCGACCCTGATCGATGCGGTCGATCGTCACGCGATATTCCTTGTACGGCGAGTGCGTCATATCGATCAGCAACTGGGCGAGCTGCGTCTGGCCGCCGCCGCCGATGACGACCGCGGGCGTCGTGGAGGCGCGTTCGCGGCTCGGCAGCAGGCGGATCGTGCGCGTGGTGGTCGCCGGGTCCAAAGGCTGCGCGGCAACCTGTTGCGCGAGCGAGGCGATCATGACGGTCTTCTGAGAGCTGCTGTGGGCGAGGACTGCGGTCGCAATGAGCAGGACGAGCGCTGCAGCGCCAAGGGCGATCGCGAGGTACGGCTTCTCCCAGAACTGTCTCGGGTGCTCTCGCCAGGGCTCAGGCTTGCCGCCGGCCTCGAGGAGGCGCAGCGCAGCGTTCACGCGCTCCGGCAGGCCCAGCTCATCGAGCAGCTCCGGGTTCGCACCGCAGAAGCGCTCGAATTCCGTCGCGCCCTTGATCGGCAGCTTTCCGGAGAGGTAGCGCTCGATGATCTGATTGCGCGCGATGAAATCGCGATCCATTGGCGCCGGCGCCGCCTGGATTGCCGGGGCTGCCGGGGTTGCCTGGGCTGCCGGGGTTGGCTGGACTGGCCGGGCCGGTGGGGTCGGTTGGCTCCGCTGGGCTGGCTGAGGCGGCTCGACCGACGGAGCCCGCGTCTTGGACGCGGGGGCGACCGGTGCCTTCGTCGCGCCTGCGGCGGCCGCGGCTCGAGTGCTCACAATGGGCGGCGGCGCAACGCGCGGCGGCTCGACCGGCGTCGGCCCGGTGGCCGGCGGCGCGATGGTCGGCGGCTCGAGGGCCGGCGATGCGGCGGCCGGCGACACGGTGGCCGGTGGCGCGGATGCGCGGGCGACGGTTGCAGGCGGCGAGCCGGGTCCGAACGCGTCTGGATCAATCGCGAGGGATAGCAACTCCTCGGCGGACGCCGGCGCGATCTCAGGCGCTAGTGGTGCTCTTGGAGCGCTCGGCGGGAGGAGCGACCGGTCCGCTTCGATGGGATCCGGCGTCAGAGGCTCGAATTCAGCACGAGACGCAGCTTCCATAATTTCGGGTCGGGACGCACGCTCCGGCTCCGCGCGATCTTCGGCGCGAGACGCGGCTTCAAC
>DASXNC010000413.1:0-2478 GCA_036495325.1 Steroidobacteraceae bacterium | reverse complement strand
GCACGCGGTCTCCGCGCGCGCTCGGCCAACGTGCAATTCGAGCAGTCTCTGCACGCGAGGGTCATCTAGACCGCCCTCTCGAACCTCCATAATCATTCCCCCCACGGTCCGTGAAATACTCTATTCGGCGCCTCGGGCTGGCGCCACCTGCACGCCGACGCCCCCGCATGTCGGCGAATGCGCAGTTGTCCTATCATTTGTCGCGAAGCACTCGGCTTCCAAACGCGCACCTGTCCGGCACCATGCGATCGCCGCCGTCTCCGTTGAACGAATTCGAGCTCATCGCGCGCTACTTCGCGCCGCTCGCGCAGGGCACACCCGGCGCCTACGGGCTTCGCGACGATGCCGCCGTGATCAGCCCCTCCTCCGGCAACGAGCTCGTCGTGAAGACGGATACGATCGTCGCCGGCATCGACTTTCCGCCCGACACCGCGCCCGACCTCATCGCTCGCAAGGCGTTGCGGGTCAATCTCTCCGATCTCGCCGCCAAGGGTGCCCGGCCGTGCGCGTATCTGCTCGACCTCGTCCTGCCAGCCGCGGTCGATGAGCCCTGGGTCGCGGGTTTCGCAGCCGGCCTGTCGGCCGATCAAAAAGAATATGGTGTCTCACTGATCGGCGGCGATATGAGCTCGACCTCAGGTCCCGTCGTGATCGCCGTGAGCGCTCTGGGCGAGGCGCCGGTGGGACGAATCATCCGCCGCGGCGGGGCGCGTGCCGGAGACCTCGTCTTCGTGACCGGAACGATCGGTGACGCCGCGCTCGGACTTCGCGTGCTGAGAGAGGCGTGGCCGGCGCTCGACGCCGACGCGGCTGCCTTCTTGCTCGAGCGCTACCGGCTGCCGCAGCCGCGCGTGTCGCTCGGTCCGAACCTCATCGGAATCGCAACCGCGAGCATCGACGTGTCCGACGGACTCATCGCCGACCTGCACCATCTCTGCTCGGTCTCCGGCCTGGACGCAATCGTCACCGCACACTCGGTTCCGCTCTCGGCGGCCGCGCGCACGGCGATCGGTGGCAATGCGGAGATCCTCGCGGGGGCACTCACGGGCGGCGACGACTACGAGCTCCTGTTCACGGCTCCGCAAACGGCGTTTGACCGGCTCAACGAGCTCGCCCGAGCGACGGACGTTTGCATAACCCGGATCGGGCAGATGACGGCGCCGTCCGATCCCGACAAGCCTCGGGTGCTCGTGCTCGATGAGCAGCGTCGCCCGCTCGACCTCGGAAGCGAGGGATGGAAACATTGGCGGAGCGGACGGGACTCGAACCCGCGACCCCCGGCGTGACAGGCCGGTATTCTAACCAGCTGAACTACCGCTCCGGATGGGGACGCGGATTGTACCGAGGCTTGACGGGGGTTGCTACCCGGCGGAACCGGCTGGTGGGTGCTGAGGGAGTCGAACCCCGACATTCGCCGTGTAAAGGCCGGAAAAGCGTCTATAACGTGCCCACGGGTGAGTCGGTAACACACTGAAAATAAAGAAAAGCGTCTTCTGGTGTCTCTGCGTGTACCTGCGAGAATTTCCGTACCAGCGTCCGTACGGAAACTCACGAGAGACGCAATGTCGAAAGCAATCCACCGAGCTACCGTCCGAGCAAAGCTCGCGTCGCGCCGTGAGCCGCATTAGGGCGCACCGCTCGAGCCCGGCCGGTTCATCGGCTATCGCAAGATGTCGGACCCGAAGAAGCTGAAGATCGTCACTTCCGAGACATGGGTTGCTCGCGCACGAACAGAGGGCGGCGGACAGCGATACAACGCGCTCGGCGCAGTCACCGACAACTTCGGCTACAGCGAGGCGTGCACGGCAGCTCGAGAGTGGTTCGCCGCACTCGACGCCGGGGTCGTGCGTACCGAGAAGTTCACCGTCCGCATGGCGTGTGAGGAGTACGTAGAAGACCGAGCCCGAGAGAAAGGCGAGCGGTGCGCCTATGACGCGAGCTGGCGCTTCAGCAAGTACGTCTTCGATGCGCCGATCGGCGCCCTCGAAGTGTCGAAGCTCCGCGCACCCGCTATCAAGAACTGGCGGGACGGCCTAGGGATGACGAAATCGGGCGCGAACCGGATGACCACGGCCCTGAAGGCCGCGCTCAACCTAGCCGTTACGAATCGCAGGGTGCCCGCCTCGTGCGCGATCGAGTGCCGCTCGGTCAAACAGCATCGCAACGCCGACCGACGCCGCGAGATCTACTTGGACCTCGCGCAGCGGCGCGCTCTGCTCGAGGCCGCGACCGGCGGCGTGCGCGACCTGATCGAAGCTGTCCTCGTTACCGGCGCCCGTCCGGGAGAGCTCGCGAGCGCACTACGCAATGCGTTCGACTCCCGCACGAAGACGCTCACGGTGAGCGGCAAGACCGGCACCCGTACGATCCCGCTTTCGCCTGCCGCGGTGACGTTGTTCGAGCGGCTCGCGAAGTCGAAACTCCCGACCGCACCGCTCCTCACCCGCGATGACGGCAAGGCATGGAAGCGCCCGGCGA
>DASXNC010000412.1:0-3950 GCA_036495325.1 Steroidobacteraceae bacterium | reverse complement strand
CAATGGTTAAACCGGATGTTCGAGCTTCCCGAGACCGCCGGACTCGAGCTGCCCGCGCCCGGCTGGACCTGATCCGAACGGCCCCTCGCCAATCACCCACCGATGCCAGGTGAACCCATGAGTTCCGCAGCCGCAGCGATTCCGTCCTCCGCGCCCGTCCGCGACCCGCTCGCGCGCGTGTTCGCGCAGTATCCGCTCGAGGTCGTCTCCGCCGAGGGCGTTTGGCTCACCGGCGCAGGCGGCGAGCGCGTCCTCGATCTTTATGGTGGCCACGCCGTCGCGGCGCTCGGCTACGGGCATCCGCTCTGGACGCGCGCGCTCGCGGAGCAGGCACGCAGCTGTCAGTTCCAGACGAACGCGGTCGCTATGCAGATTCGCGCCCGGGCCGCTGCGCGCCTCGTTAGCTTCTCGGGCCTGCCGCTCGATACTGTCTTTCTCGTCTCGACAGGCGCGGAGGCGAACGAGAACGCGCTCAAGATGGCGTTCCGCCTGACGAAGCGCTCGCATGTGGCGGCCATCGAGCACGCGTTCCACGGCCGCACCGCGGCCGCCGGGGCGGTCACCTGGGGCGCGGCGAAGAAGTGGTACGGCTTCCCGCGGGCGCCATTCGAGGTGAGCTTCATTCCCCGCCGCGATTCTGCCGCGATCGCGCAGCATGTGACCGGTGAGACCGCGGCCGTAATCGTCGAGCCCGTGCAAGGGCTCGGCGGCGCATTCGACATGGGCCGCCCGTTTCTCGAGGCGCTCCGGCGCCGCTGCGATGAGGTCGGTGCGCTCTTGATCTTCGACGAGGTGCAGTGCGGGATGGGCCGGACCGGACATCCCTTCGCCGCGAATCTCTACGGCATCACGCCCGACATGATTACGACGGCCAAGGCGCTCGGAAACGGCTTCCCGTGCGCGGCGCTGCTCATGTCGCCGCGCGTCGCAGCGGGAGTGGAACTCGACCTGCTCGGCACGACTTTCGGCGGCGGTCCGCTCGCCTGCGCCGCGATCGAGGCCGTCATTGAGGCTATCGAGTCGGAAAATCTGCTCGCACGCGTGCGGCGCGTCTCCACGTACATCCGCGAGACGTGCCTCACGGGCCCTGTCCGGGGCTTTCAGGGCGCGGGATTGCTGCTTGGGCTGCTGACCACACGCCCGGCGAAGACGATACAGGCCGAGCTTCTCGCGCGCGGCATCCTGACGGGCACGAGCGCCGATCCGCACGTGCTGCGCATTCTCGCGCCTTTCATTCTCGAGGAGGCGCACGTCGATCTGCTCAAGGATGCGCTCGACGGTCTGCCGTCATGAGTCTCAGGCGTTTCGTCGATCTCGCCGACTTCGAACGCGACGAGATCCTCGCTCTGCTCGATCTGGCCCGCCGGCTCGAGCAGCGCCCGGAACCGCACGCGCTCGCGGGCAAGGTGCTGGGGCTCCTGTTCTTCAATCTCTCGCTGCGCACGCTAGCCTCGTTCCAGGCAGGCATGGCGCGCCTCGGCGGCTCCTCGTTCGTCATCACGCCCGGGAAGGGCACCTATGAGATGGAGACGCGGCTCGGCACCGTGATGAGCGGTTCCGCCGCGGAACACGTGCGCGAGGGCCTCCCGGTCCTCGCCTCCTATTGCGATGCTGTCGGGATCCGCTCCTTCGGCGAGGGCAAACGGCTCGAGGACGATCTCGGCGAGAAGAACTTCAACATGATGGCCGAGCTCGTCGACAAGCCGCTCATCAACCTCGAGTCGGCGGCGAATCACCCCTGCCAGGCGCTCGCGGATTGGAAGACGATGGACGATTTCGGTACACCGCGCCGCGGCAAGTTCGTACTCTCTTGGGCCTATCATCCACGCGCGCTACCGATCGCGGTGCCCTCGGCCGCAGTGCACATGGCGGCGATGCGCGGGATGGAGGTCGTCGTGCTGCGGCCGGAGGGCTTCGGCCTGCCCGCGCCGGTTCTCGACAAGGCGCGTCGCGGCGCGGCAGGGGCCGGCGGGTCCGTGCGCGAGACGAGCGAGCGCGAGGAGGCGCTCGACGGCGCGCATGTCGTGTATGCGAAGGAATGGGGCGCGACCGCGCCCTACGGAGATGCCGAGCACGACGCGCGCCTGCGCAAGGGGCTCACCGACTGGTGCGTGCGCGAGAGCTGGTTCGCGCGCGCGGCCCAGCAGTGCCGGCTGATGCATTGTCTGCCGGTCCGACGAAACACCGCCGTCGCGGACGAGGTGCTCGACGGACCGCGCAGCGTCGTCATCGCGGAGGCGCGCAACCGCCTCGCCGTGCAGATGGCTGTTCTGTACCGAATGCTCAATTCCACCGTCGGAGCATGAGATGTTGATGCAAAAGGCGGATCAGGCGCTCGCGATCCGGGCGCTCAAGAACGCAGCGCCCTACATTCGCCTCTACAAAGGGCGAACCTTCGTCGTGAAGGCGGGGGGCGGTGTCTTCGGGGACATCGCCTCGACGCGCACGCTCATCGAGCAGATCGGCATCCTGCACTACTTCGGCGTGCGTGTCGTGATGGTGCACGGCGGCGGGCCGCAGCTCACCGAGATCTCCGAATCGCTCGGAGTCGCGACGCGCATGGTGCAGGGCCGCCGCGTCACCGACGAGCGCGCGATCGAGGTCACGGCGATGGTCCTCAACGGGCTCATCAACACGCGCATCCTGGCAATCTGCCGCGAGCTGGCAATCGATGCGGTGGGCGTGAGCGGCATCGATGCGGGGCTCGTCCGAGCGCACAGGCGCCCCCCCGTACGCCTCGATGGCACGGACGAGGCGGTCGATTTCGGATTCGTCGGTGACATCGACGGCATAGACCCCACGGTCATCCGCAAGCTCCTCGACAGCGGCCTCATGCCCGTAGTCAGTCCGCTCTCGGCGGACGCGAACGGCGTGCTGCTCAACATCAACGCGGACACCGTGGCCGCGGAGCTCGCCGGTGCGCTCGGCGCCGAGAAGCTGATCCTGTGCACCGGTGCTCACGGCATTCTCGAGCGCATCGATGATCCGGGCTCGCTGATCTCCTTCACCGACCTCGCCGGGCTCGAGCGGTTGCGCCGCGAGGCGCGCATCGCCGACGGCATGCTGCCCAAGGCGACGGCCATCGAGACCGCGATTCGCGGCGGAGTGAAGCGCGTGCACGTCGTCTCCTACAAGGCGCCGGAGGGCATTCTGGGCGAAGTGTTCACGAACGAAGGAACCGGAACGCTCATCGTCGCCGACGTGAACGCGCTCTCCCCCGCCGAGCAGCAGGCGAGCGGCTGATACGGTTATGACGCGGCTCTGGGACAAGGGCGCACCGCTCGACGAGCGCGTGCTGCGCTTCACGGCGGGAGAGGATTTCGCCCTCGACGAGCGGCTCGTCCGCTTCGATGTCGAGGCCTCGATCGCGCACGCGCAGATGCTGTGTGCGCGCGGCCTTCTCGCGCGGATCGACTACGACGCCATCCGCTTCGGACTGCTTGCGCTCGCCGACGAGCATTCGCGCGGACTCTGGCGCATCGAGCTCGCGGACGAGGACGGGCAGACCGCGCTCGAGCGGCGCCTGACCGAGCGCATCGGGCCGGCCGGCGGCCGCGTTCATCTCGGCCGCTCCCGCAACGATCAGGTACTCGCCGCGATCCGGCTATACCTGCGCGAGACGATCGCGGCGCTCGCGGCCGAAGCGGAGGGTATCGCCCAGGCGCTCGATGCGCTGGGCGAGCGGCACGCCGGTATGGTCCTCCCGGGCTACACCCACATGCAGCAGGCGATGCCGAGCTCGGTTGCGCTCTGGGCAGGCGGCTTCGCGGCCGAGGTCCGCGACGATGCGCAGGGTCTCCGAGGCGCGCTGCGCCGGGTGAATCAGAGTCCGCTCGGCTCCGCCGCGGGCTACGGCACGCCGGGCTTGCCCCTCGATCGTGAAGCGACCGCCAGCGCGCTGGGCTTCGCGGGCGTGCACTCGCCCGTCACGGCCGTGCAGCTCTCCCGCG
>DASXNC010000411.1:0-2865 GCA_036495325.1 Steroidobacteraceae bacterium | reverse complement strand
AAGCATGTAAGCTACTGTTTTTTGCTATTTTTATAGGTACAGCTATGGACGCGCGCAGACGAGGCTGGAGGTGCCTGGAAGGGTAAATGGTGGAGCGGAAGGGGATCGAACCCTCGACCTTCGCATTGCGAACGCGACGCTCTCCCAGCTGAGCTACCGCCCCACACGCGCGCGCCGGCGCTCGGGACTGAGCGGCCGTCAAGGCGAGGCGAATTCTAGCATCGAGTGCAGTGCACGAAAACGGCCGGTATGCGGCCGATCATCCGGGCGCTCGCCCGGCTCAGCTCTTCCGCCGGTGCCGCACCTGGTGCGCCGCTCTATGACACCGGCGCCGCCCTACCGCTATTATGTGGCTTCAGCCTCGAAGGGAGGCCACGCTCATGCTGCAAGCAGGCGCGCGGGCGCCGGAATTCACGTTGCCCGATCAGGACGGAAACGAGGTGTCGCTTTCGGGCCTGCTCGGCGGTGGACCGCTCATCCTCTATTTCTATCCGGCGGATTTCACGCCGGGCTGCACACGGGAGGCCTGCACCTTCCGCGACCTGCACGCGGACTTCGCACGCGCCGGACTCATGGTCGCCGGTGTGAGCCCGCAGGCGCCGAAGAGCCACCGAAGTTTCCGGGAAAAGTACGCCCTGCCGTTCCCCCTCCTGTCGGATTGCGACAAGGCGGTTGCACGGATGTACGAGGTGGGCGCTCCGTTCGGGCTCGGCATTCGCCGTGCGACGTTCCTGATCGATCGGGCGCGCATCGTTCGCGACGCTGTTCTCGCGGATTTCCGGATCGCCCGCCACGAGGCATTCGCCCGTGCGGCTCTCGCCGCGCGTCAGGGCGCGGCTACCAGACCGTGATGATCACCCGACGTTCATGCGGCGAGGTCCGGTGCTCCCAGAGAAAGATACCCTGCCAAGTCCCGAGCTCGACTTTCCCGCCGGCGACCGGGACCACGATCGAGCTTTGAGTGAGCATCGCGCGAATATGCGCCGGCATGTCGTCCGGTCCCTCCGCTTCGTGCTCGTAGGCGGGATCGCCGTCCGGCGCGAGCCGTGTCATGAACGCTTCGAGATCGCGCCGCACGCTCGGGTCCCAGTTCTCCCCGGGGAGCAGCGATGCGCTCGTGTGCGGCACGAAGACGTTGCACAGCCCGTCGGCCACGCCCGCTTCCCGAACGGCCTGGGCGACGCGTTCCGTCAGCTCGATCAGGCCGCGCCCCGGTGTCCGCACCGTGATGTCGCTACGATGCATTCGATATGCCTCAGTAATGCAGCTGGAGCACCCCGGCGCTGCCGAGGATCGGCACGCTGACGATGTAGATGCTCCCGTACTCGTTTTCGGAGACGGGCGCGGGTCTCTCGCCGCTCAGGGCTTCGACGAGCTCCGGTACCGTCGAGCCGCTGTCCACGATCATCACTGTCTCGCCGCGATGCTCGCTCAACGCGCGCGCAGCGACCGCGCTGGGGTCGTTATCCTCGATCACGACCGGCTGCAGGCGGAGCCGCATCGCAAGCGGGGCGGCTGTCTGGCGCGCGCGGCGCGCGGCGCTCACGTAAATCGCCGTGATTCGCCCCGGGGAAGCGGTCGCGCCGAATAGATGCGCGAGCCGCTCGGCGCGTTGCTCGCCTTCGATCACGAGCGGCGGATCGTCGACGCTTCCGGGCGGCCGCTCGCCCGGGCGAACGATGACGACGGTCGTGGTCTCGGCCGACTGATAGATCAGCACGGCCGCGGCGATGACCACGGCGATGAGTAACGCCGTGAGCCAGATCGGTGCGAGGAACGGGCGGTGGCGACGGCGGCTCAGCGCGGTGGCTTGCATTCCTTGCGCCCTCAGGAAAGCGAGGTACTCGCGTCGCCCGAGACCGGAGTCCCTTCGGAGGCCGGCACGTCGCCGAGCTTCAGACCCCCGAGCCGCACGTAGCACAACCGCACGAGCACAGCCGCGGCGAGTCCGCCCACGAGCATCGGCGCGGCGGCGGCGAGAAAGAGCTGATGCAGGGGTTTTCCGAGCAGCATGGCGCCCGCGAGCGGACCGACGATCGCGCCGAAGCGCCCGACTCCGAGTGCCAAACCAACACCCTTCGAGCGCACGGCGGTGGGATAGAGCAAGCCGGCCGCCGCATTGTTCCCGAATTGCGCACCGAGCACGGAAAGCCCCGCAACGGTCGTAAGCGGCGCGAGCGCGGCGAACGTGGGCGGCACGAAACCGAGCGCGGCGACTCCCGGAACGGCAGCCGCAAAGAGCAGCGCGATCACGACGAACCCGAAGCGGTCGAGCAGCACGCTCATGAGCAGGCCGCCCACCGTGCCTCCGACCTGGTAGAGCGCCGCGGCGAGTGACGCCTGGCGGGCCGGCATGCCGCTGTCGCTGAAGATGAGCGGCAGGAACGAGTTGAGAAAGTAATTAGACATGAGCGCGGTGGCGAAGCACGCCCACAGAAGCGGCGTGATCCAGGCGAGGCCGCCGGTCAGCAGCGGACGGAGCCCCACGGCACTCCCCGAGCTCGCGGCCTCGGCCGCGTAAATGAATCGCGCGCCATCATCGATAGTGAGATCCGGCCGCATTCGGCGAACGAGCGCGAGGAGCTCGCGGGCGCGGTCGCCGCGCAGCGCCAGGAACTTCACGGATTCGGGCAGAGCGAAAGCGAGGCCGACGCTCACGGCAAGCGGCACGAGACCCCCCACCCAGAACAGCACGCGCCAGCCGTGCTGCGGCACCCATGCATACGCGACGAGACCGGATGAGCTGCTTCCGAGCGTGATCCCGACGAACATGAGCGTGATGAGCGTCGCACGCAGCCGCTTCGGTGCGAGCTCCGAATTGAGTGCGATCGTGTTCGGCATCAGCCCGCCCAGGCCGATTCCGGT
>DASXNC010000410.1:0-2978 GCA_036495325.1 Steroidobacteraceae bacterium | reverse complement strand
TCTCAAGAGGCGGAGGAGCATCGGCTGCGGCAGCGGCACGGAGGGACGCACGTTCCCGCGACGCACGTTCCCGCGCGGGGTGCGTCGTCGGCGGCGGCCGCTGATCCGAAGAGCGCGCGGCTCCGGCGCATCTCGCTCGATACCTGGACCGGCATGGCATTCTCGAACCTGATCGCCTTCTGCATCATCGCAACGACCGCTGCGACCCTGCACGTGCACGGTGTCACGCACATCGACACGGCGGCCCAGGCTGCCGAGGCGCTGCGGCCGGTCGCGGGCGAGCTCACGTTCCTGCTGTTTGCCGCGGGTATCATCGGCACAGGACTCCTCGCCGTTCCGGTGCTCGCTGGATCCGCGGCGTATGCGGTGGCGGACGCGGCGGGATTGCGCGGCAGCCTCGAGTTGCCGGCGCGGAGCGCGCGCGGCTTCTATGGGATCATCGCGGCAGCGACACTCGGCGGCGCCGCGCTTGCGGCGACGAAGGTCAACGTCGTCGCGATGCTCTTCTGGACGGCGGTCGTCAACGGCCTCGTTGCCGTGCCCATCATGATCGCGATGATGCTGCTCGTTTCCGGCCGCAGCGGCGCAAAATCCTTTCCTCTCCCCGCATGGCTCCGCGGGCTCGGTTGGCTCGCAACGCTCATCATGGCGCTCGCCGCCGCCGCGCTCGCCGGCTCTGCGCTCCTCTGAGCGCACTTTAGTGATAGCCGATGTCGGCCCGCACCTTGCCGCGGAATACCCAGTACGACCAGCCGGAGTACATGAGAATGATCGGCAGCAGGAACACAGTGCCGACCAAGAGGAAAACCTGCGTGCTCGGGGCGGAGGCGGCCTCCCACATCGAGTAGTGGTGCGGGACGATCATCGGCCACAGGCTGATCGCGATGCCACTGTAGGAGAGCACGAAGAGTCCGATCGCGGCGAGAAAGGGCGAAAGATTGGAAGAGGGCCGCGCAAGCGCTCGCCACGCCCACAACCCGAGCAGCGCCGTGAGGACCGGCACGGGAATGAACATCGCGATGTCGGGCCAGGTAAACCAACGCTGCTCGATGTCGCGCTCGAGGAGCGGTGTCCACGCGCTCACCACCGCGATCGCGATCAGCACGCCGAGGAGCGCCCAGCGGCCCATGCGGCGCGCCCAGGTCTGAAGGCTCCCCTCGGTTTTCAGGATGAGCCAGCCCGCGCCGATCAATCCGTAGCCGAAGAGCAGCGCGAATCCGGTGAAGATTGAGAAAGGCGTGAAGCAATCGACCGAGCTGCCGGCAAAGCGCCCCGCCTCGACCTGATAGCCCTGAATGTAGGAACCAATGACGATGCCTTGCGCGAACGTCGCGATGGTGGAGCCGTACGAGAACGCGTGGTCCCAGAATGTGCGATGCGGCGCGTCCTTGTAGCGAAACTCGAAGGCGACACCGCGAAACACGAGCGCGAGCAGCATGACGAGCACGGGGAAGTACACGGCCGGCAGGATGATCGTGAAGGCGAGCGGGAAAGCCGCAAAAAGCGCGAGTCCGCTCAGCACGAGCCACGTCTCGTTGCCGTCCCAGATTGGCGCGATCGAGTTCATCATGAGGCTGCGCGCTTCGGCATCGGGCGCGAAGTTGTAGAGAATCCCGACTCCGAGATCGAAGCCGTCGAGCAAGACGTACAGGAACAGGCCGAGCGCGAGGAGGAAAATCCACACCGGCACGAAGTCCGGGATCGGTGCCGGCGCCATCAGCGCGGCTCCGGTCTGGTGCGTTGCGAGCCCGCCTCGAGCGCTGCCGCCACGGCGGCTGGCTCCGGAGGATACAGTGCGCCGATCGGGGTCACCGGGTGACCACTCTCGATCGGATCGGGCTCGGTGGCAGGTCCCGCCGGCCCGCGTTGAACCAGACGGATCATGTGCCGGATGCCGACGGGATACATGATGAGGTACACGATCGCGTAGCCGGCGAACGATACCGCCACATCGATGCCCGAAAGCGAGGGCGAAACCGAATCGGCGGTGCGCAGTAGCCCGTAGACGGTCCAGGGCTGGCGACCGGTTTCGGTCGTCGTCCAGCCGGCGAGCACCGCAAGAAAGCCGATCGGCGCCGCGAATTCGCACGCCCGCAGGAACAGTGTCGAGATGAAGAGCCGCCCCCGCAGGCGCAGCCACCAGCTCCAGGCGATGAGCGCGAGCATGAGAAGCCCGAGGCCTACCATGATGCGGAAGGCGAAGAACGGAAACGCGACGCGCGGCCGCTCATCCCGCGGCCAGTCCTTCAGGCCGCGCACGAGGCCATTCGGATCGTGGGTGAGAACGACGCTTCCGAGGTTCGGAATTGCAAGCTCATCGTGATCGGTCGCCTGCGCGTCGTCGGGTATCGCAAAGAGTATGAGCGGGATGCGTCTGCCTGTAACCCAATGCGCCTCGATTGCCGCGAGCTTCGCCGGCTGGTACTTGAGGGTGTTGAGACCGTGCAGGTCACCGAGCTCGATCTGCACCGGAACGAGGATCGTGAGCAGGCCGAGCGCCATTTTCATCATCGTGCGCCCTTCGGCCTCGAAGCGGCCCCGCCGCACATAGTGCGCGGCCACTGCGAGCACGACGAAGGCCGTGGTGATGTAAAACGCGGTGACCGTGTGGGCGAGGCGATAGGGGAAGGAGGGATTGAAGATGATCTCGAGCCAGTTCGTCGGGTAGAAGCGGCCGTTCACGAGCTGGAATCCCGCGGGGGTCTGCATCCAGCTGTTCGTCGAGAGGATCCAGAACGAAGAGAGGAGGGTTCCCCCCGCGACCGCGAGCGCGGCGATGAGATGCATCCAGCTCGGCACGAGCTTGCGGCCGAAAAGCAGCACGCCGAGGAACGCCGCCTCGAGAAAGAACGCCATCAGCACCTCGTACGACAGGAGGGGCGAGATGATATTGGCGGTCGCGAAGGAAAATCGGCTCCAGTTCGTGCCGAATTGAAACGGCATGATGATCCCGGAGACGACGCCCATGCCGAAGGAAA
>DASXNC010000409.1:0-6539 GCA_036495325.1 Steroidobacteraceae bacterium | reverse complement strand
AGGTGTGGGTGAACACGAGCAGCAAGGTCTATCACTGCCCGGGTACCCGGTATTACGGAAAGACCAAGAACGGTAAGTACCTGTCGGAGGCCGACGCCAAGGCCGAGGGAGACCGCCCGGATCACGGCAAGAGCTGCACCTGAGCGCCGCGAAGCGGAAAAGTCCTTGCTGAGAGGTGCGTCCGAGCGGGGCACCCTCAGCCGGGGGCGAAGGCGGGCGGTGTGCCTCGCTGGGGGAGGCAAGCGCTGGCGCGGATGAGTGAGGTGCCCTAGCACGGATGTGACTGGCAGGCCTGTGCGCCAGGGGTTACGGGTGCGTGCGGGCACGGGATGACGCGCGAGCCGATCGTCACTTCCGTTAAGATCGTGCCCCCATGAAGGACTTCCCGCAGGTCTTCGCCGACGCCTCGACGACGACGGAGGCGAGGCTCGAATTCGTCTTCCAGATCCGTCTCTGGTTCACGCGCGTGCAGAACATCGAGAGCATGCCGTCGGGCGCCGGCCGGGGCGCGGTGTACGTCGACCGCGGCACGATCGAGGGTCCGCGCCTCAACGGCACCGTCGAGCCGGGGAGTGGCGGGGACTGGGCGCTTTTTCGGCCCGACGGTGTGCTTGCGACGGATGCGCGCTACATGCTCCGCGCGGACGACGGCACGCTCATCCTGCTCAACAACCGCGGCTATCTGTGGGGACGTACGGCGGATGTGATGCCGCGCATCCGCAAGTGGATCTTCGAGAGCGGGCCGCCGGTGCCGCATTCGGAATACTATCTGCGGGCGTTCCCGACGTTCGAGGTCGAGACGGGCCGGCACGACTGGCTCATGCGACATGTTGTCGTCGGAGTGGGCGAGCGCCAGGGCGACGGCAATCTCATTCGCTACTACGCACTCCTCTAGCTCGCGTCGGTGTGCCCGTCGAGGACAACCGCACCGGTGGCCACCACCTCCGAGTACGATTTCATCATCGTCGGGGCAGGCTCTGCCGGCTGTGCGCTCGCGAACCGGCTGTCCGCGAATGGACTGCATCGAG
This sequence comes from Steroidobacteraceae bacterium, assembly GCA_036495325.1. GTDB lineage: Bacteria > Pseudomonadota > Gammaproteobacteria > Steroidobacterales > Steroidobacteraceae > JASHUC01. Next base: position 5,511 of record DASXNC010000409.1, on the reverse strand, counting down.
TTCTGCTGCTGGAGGCGGGCAGCCGCGAGTATCGTCGACCGCTCATCTCCATTCCTGTCGCCTGGCTCGCGGCCTCCAACACGCCTGCATTCGGCTGGGGCTTGCAAACGGAGCCAGAGGCCGCCGCAGATGGTCGCGTCATCCCGCAGCCTCGCGGGAAACTGCTCGGCGGCACCTCATCCATCAACGGGATGATGTACAGCCGCGGCAATCCGGGCGACTACGATCGATGGCGCGACCTCGGACTTCCCGGCTGGGGTTTCGCGGACGTGCTGCCCTATTTCAAACGGATGGAGCGGAGCTGGCGCGGCGCGAGCCCATTTCACGGCGACTCGGGTCCACTTACCGTCTCACGCCAGCCGCCCGACTCGTACATCACGCCGCGCATGTTGAAGGCGGGCGCCGAGCTCGGCTACCGGCAGGTGTCCGACTTTCACGGCACGCAAACGGAGGGTTTCGGCTTGCCCGATTTCACGATTCGCTGCGGCCGCCGCGAAAGCACCGCGATTGCATATCTCGCGCCCGCGGTGACGCGGCGCAATCTCCAGCTCGAAACCGGAGCGCACGCTACCCGTGTTCTAATCGAGAAAGGGCGCGCGTTCGGCGTGGAATACCTGCAGGGCGGCACGCGGCGCACGGCGCGAGCCGTACGCGAGGTGATCGTGGCCGCAGGGGCCTTCGGCTCACCGCAGCTGCTGCTGCTCTCGGGAATTGGTCCGCCGTGCGAGCTCGAGTCTCTCGGCATCGGGCTGCGTCATGCGCTCACCGGCGTCGGCAAGAACCTTCAGGACCATCCGCTCGTCGTCGGGATCTATCGAGCCTCGAGCGCGTGCACGTTCGAGCGCAACCTGCGTCTCGATCGCCTGGCGCTGGCTCTGGTCGCCTGGCGACTCGCAGGCGCGGGCCCGCTCGCCGCGAACCCGATCTCCGTGCAGGGCTTTTTGCGCCTCGATCCCGCCGCGGCCTGGCCCGACGTGCAATTCCAGGTGACGCACGTCTCGATGGCCGCGCGGCCGTGGTTTCCGCTCTGGCGAACCGGCGCGGGACATCAGTTCACGGCCGTGGCCCTCAGCCTGCGCCCGACGGGACGGGGAGAGGTGACGCTGCGCTCCGCGAATCCTCTTGCGCCGCCGCGCATCCGGCTCGGGCTGCTCGCGCGTGATGCGGACCGCCGCGTCGCCCGCGACATGCTGAGGCTCACGCGGCGATTCTTTGCGACGCAGCCGGTCGCGGGTCTCGTGAGCGGCGAGCTCGCACCCGGACCGCACACACAGACCGACGCGGAGCTGGATGCGTATATCCGAGCGACGATCCAGACCGGTGCGCATCCGACGAGCACCTGTGCGATGGGTCGCGGCGAGATGGCCGTGCTCGATGAGCAGCTGCGGGTGCGCGGTATCGATGCGCTCAGAGTGGCGGACGCCTCCTCGATGCCGGATGTCCCGAGCGGCAACACCAATGCGCCCGCGATCATGATCGCCGAGAAGGCATCCGAACTGATTCTGGGGGAGCCGCCGCTCGCTCCGGAGCCGCACGCCGCCGCGCTCATTGCGGCGCCTGGGCGCATTCGCGCGGCGTGAGGCGCGAGATGCGAGCCCGATCGTGAGTCGTGGGTCTGGCGTGCCCCGGGGGTCGCGTCGCGTCGGTGGTGCGCGCGACGAACGGCGATTAACCGTTTCCTGCCGCCTTGCGTCTCTCGGAAGCTCCTGCGTGCAGCGCGGTGATGACACGCTGCCGCTCCGCGCCGATGCGCGCAATCTGCCGCATCAGCTCCACGTCGGTGCACGTGGCCGCGCCCGTTTCGAGCTCGGTGCACAACGCACGCAGCGGGCGCGCGTGGATGTTGGCGCTCGCACCCTTGAGGGAATGCGCGGCTCGAGAGAGTGTGCCCCGGTCGCCGTCGCCGGCTGCGCGACTGAGCTCCGCCAGGAGCTCCTCGCTGGTATGGATAAACGTGTGGGCGAGCTCGCGCTCGAATTCGGCTTCGCCGCCCGTCAGCTCATCGAACGCGGCCGCATCGAGCGGTGGCTCGAGGGGAGTTGCCGCGACGATCTGCACCACCGCCGCCTCATCGAGCGTAATTTCGACCGACTCCCGGTCCTCGGCGTGCGGCTCTCGAGGATCGTCCAGGCCGCGCTCGGCGCGCATGCCGAGGCGGTCGAGAACGGCCTGCAGCCGCCTCACGTCGAGTGGTTTCGTGAGCAGGTCGTCCATGCCTGCCTCGAGGCAGCGGTCGAGCTGGCCGGTCATCGCGCTCGCGGTGAGGGCGATGATCGGCGTGCGCCGCCTTCCTTGCTCGAGCTTGCGTAGACAATTGGTCGCGGCATAGCCGTCCATCAACGGCATCTGCAAGTCGAGCAGCACCAGATCGAAGCGGGCCTGCGCGAAGGCGTGCACTGCCTCGAGGCCGTTCGAAGCGAGCGTCACACGGCAACCGAGGCGTTCGAGGAAGCTGCGGGCAACCTTCTGATTGATGGCGTTATCCTCGACGAGTAGAACCTTGCCTGAGTAGCGCCCGGCGAGCCCGCCCACGGCCGGGATGCCGGCATCGCCGCGGCGCGCGATCGGGACGTTCTCGGCGCCCGCGGCCGGGGCCGCATCGCCAGTGGCCTCTCCCTCGAGGACCGGAAGCGGGAGCACGAACCAGAAGTTGGACCCTCGCCCGAGCTCGCTCTCGACGTCCACCTCTCCGCCCATGAGCTCGACGAGGCGGCGCACGATCGAGAGCCCGAGGCCTGTGCCGCCGAAGTGCCGCGTCGTCGAGGAGTCGGCCTGGGTGAATGGCTGAAAGAGCGTCGAGAGCGTCTCCGGCGCGATGCCGATACCGGTGTCGCGCACCTCGAAGCGTGTGAGCGCCATGCCGTTCTCGCTCGAGACGGGAAACACCCGCACGCTGACCGTGCCCGTGTGGGTGAATTTGATGGCGTTGCTCACGAGATTGATCAGGCACTGGCGGATGCGCTGGCGATCGCCGAGCACGCGCCGCGGCAGGGACACATCCGCGCTTGCCTCGAGCCTGAGGCTCTTCGCGGCGGCCTGGAAGGCGAGAATCGCGCGCACCTCCTCGATGCTCTCCGCGGGGTTCATCGCTGAGACGTCGATGTCGAGCTTGCCAGCCTCAATCTTCGAGAAATCGAGGATATCGTTGATCACGGCGAGCAGCGAGCTCGCGCTCGCATGGATCGTCTCGGCGAACTCCCGCTGCGAGGAGTCGAGTGTCGTGTCGAGCAGCAGGCTCGTCATGCCGAGAATGCCGTTCATGGGGGTGCGGATCTCGTGGCTCACGTTCGCGAGGAAGGCGCTCTTGGAGCGGCTCGCCGCCTGCGCCGCCTCGGACGCTTGAATGAGAGCGTCGCGCGCCGCACGAGCTTCGGTCACGTCCTGCATCGAACCTGCAAGGCGCAGCGGCCGCCCGAATGCATCGCGCTCTGACTGGCCGCGCATACGCACCCAGCGGTACTCGCCCGAAGCCGCGCGCATGCGCACCTCGAGGTCACACGGTTGGTTTTGCTCGAAGTGCGCCCGCTGCGCGCCCTCGCTCGTCTCCCGATCCTCCGGGTGCACCAGGTCGTCCGGGCTTTTCAGCGCTCCGGTGATCGCGCCTTCGGGGTAGCCGAGAATCGCCTCGAAGCGGGGCGAAATCCACAGCGAGCGGCGCACGAGATCCCACTCCCACAATCCGTCTTGCGTGCCGCGGATCGCGCGCTCGAAGCGTTGCCTCGCATCCGCGAGGGCGCTCTCGGCGAGCTTCTGCTTGTGGATATCCTGCACCGAGCCGGAGAGACGGATGGGGCGGCCATCGGCGCCTTTCTCGGCAAGGCCCCGGACAAGGAACCAGCGGTAGCTGCCGTCCTTGTGCCGCAGACGGGTCTCGTGCTGGTAGGCCGTCGCGGTCTCGATGTGCCTCGTGCTGATCTCCCGCGCCACGGGGAGATCGTCCGGATGGATGAGCCGGTCGACTTGCTCCATGAAATCGAGCGGGAGCTCGGACGGATCGTAGCCGAGGAGCAGGCAGTAGCTCGAGGAGGCCCAGTGCTTGCGGGTCACGAGGTCCGTCTCCCAGTGCCCCTCGTGAATCGATAGAGACGCGCGCTCGAGCCGGCGCTGCGCGTCGTGCAGCGCTTCCGCCTGCGCTCGAAAACGCTCCGCGGCCTCGACCTCCACGGTGATATCGCGCGTTGCACCTTGCGAGCGCAGCGGCTGGCCACGCTCGTCGAACGTGAAGCGCTGGTAGAGCTGTACCTGCCTCAGCTGTCCGTCGGGCATGCGCCGCCGCATGCGTGTGACGAGGTTGGTCTCTTGGGCGGCGAGCGCCCGAGTCGTCTCCGCGCGCACGCGCGCCGCATCCTCAGGCAGGACGGAAGCGATCACGCGCCTTCCGATCTCCGCCGGATCAGCGACGCCGTCGAGCCCGAAAGCCGCGTCGATTCCGTAGAACCAGGTGAACCGCTCGGTGTGATAATCATATTCCCAGCATTCGATGCCGGCGGCATGGGCGGCGAGGCTGAGATGGGCGAGGAGCTTGCGCTCCTTCTCGGCGTTCCGGCGCAGCTGCTCGGCGGCCTCCACCTCGTCCGTGATATCCCAGCTCACGCCAAGCGATCGCGCCGGCTTGCCCTCGGCGTCCGTCGTCGTGCGCGCGTAGGCCTGAATGTGCCGGATCGATCCGTCAGCGAGCTTCAACCGGTAGCGGAAAGCCGCGTCGTCTTCCCCGCGGGCGAGGGCTTCCGAGATCGCGCGGTGCCCGATAAACATGTCATCGGGGTGAACCCACTTGAAGAGGTCGCTGCCGAGCTCCTGACCGAAATGCCGGTTGGAGGGAGTCTGGCCGATCCGATTCACATCGAACGAGATCGAGTGGGTCGCCCACTCGAGCTCCCAAACGAAGATGCCCGCGGCCTGCGTGGCGATGCTAAGCCGCTCGAGCAGCTGGCGCTCAGTCAGCGATTCGTTGTCCGCCATCGTGGATACCGCGACCACGCGCCTCGCGCGGCCTTGCGGACTGGACTTTAGTTAGGTGTCTGTGGCGCAGCAGCGACGCATGTATCGGATTGCGACACTCTGGGTGGACTGAGACGCGGGTCACAGTGTGGCGCCGGGCCCGCGCGATCACGACGGCGGGTTGCCTGGGCCCGGCTGGGCCGTCCAGCTGGCGCCGCGCTCAGCCCGCGCTCAGGCCCGCGCTCAGGCCGGCTCGGCGAGCGGGTGAATCAGGTAGCCGCCCGACTTCTCGTCGCGCTCGAGCGCGAGCAGCCGCTTGGCCGCGGCCTCCTCGAGCAGGCGGTTGAAGGAGCGGAACCCGTAGTAGTTCTCGTTGAAGCCGGGCCGCACGCGCTTCAACGCCTGCTTGACCATGGAGCCCCACACCTTGCCTTCCTCGCCGCGCTCGTCGACGAGGGCGTCGAGGGTTGCGAGGACGAGATCGAACGCTTCCTGCTTTTTCCCCTCCTCGTCGCGCTCGCGGCTCTCCGTCTGTCCGTTCTCCGTCGCGGGCGCGCCCGGCGCCGCCTC
>DASXNC010000408.1:0-5400 GCA_036495325.1 Steroidobacteraceae bacterium | reverse complement strand
CACGTCCTGCAGATCGACCAGGATCACGTCGAACGAATCCATCATCTGCGCCGTGGGCCGGCGCACGTGGCCGTAGAGACTGAATACGGGGATCCCGTGCACGGGGTCCATGTAGTCCGCCGACTCGATCATGTTGTCCTGCTTGTCTCCGCGCAGACCGTGCTGCGGTCCGAACGCGGCTGCAAGTCGGATGTCGCCGCACGTAGCGAGCGCATCGAGGGAATGCGTTAGCTCCCGGGTGACGGAGGCCGGATGCGCGAGCAGCGCGACGCGGCGGCCGGCGAGCGGCTCGCGAAGCCGCGCTTCCGAGATCAGGCGATCGATGCCGAACTGCGTCATGGTGTTTGAGTCGCGCTCCCTCAGAGCTCTGCGGCGAATCCGCCGGGGTGGTGGAAGTCTGGCGTCCCCGAAAAGTGCTTCAGCGCCCAGTAGGCGAGCCGCCCATCGGTATCCTCGATGACCGCTGCGAGCGCGAGGCGGGCCGACGCGCCCGCAAGCGACCCGACATTCACGGCGGCGCGCATGCTCCAGCGTCCGCGGCCCACATCGCGCTCGAGTGTGATCACCGGCGCCGTCAAGTCCTCGAGCGGCCGGATGCCGCTGCGATAGCCATCGAACGCATACCCGGCCCACTCGCCCGAGGGCGAGAAATTGAGTTCCACATAGGGGGCGCCGAGGAGTGCCGGCGCCTCTGCGGGAGCTGCCGGGTCTGACACTTCACACTGGGGCCCGATGAACGCCTCGAAACACGTGTGGCGCCACAAGCCGTCCACTCGCCGCGGCGTGGCGGGCTCCGGCAGGCGCACGCGCCTCGGGTCCCCCTCGACCGCATAAACCAGCTCGAGCGCGCCGTCGCCCTTCTTGGTCACCCGTACCTCGATGGTGCTCACGGCCTCGCATGGCGTCGCGGCATGCGGCGCGAGGTAGAATGCGCGGCGCGCGGCGGCAAGCGGCGGCGCGGTTCGGGATCCCGAGATTCCGGTCATGCGCCGTACTGTACATCCCCGCACCGCCGTTCGAGCTGCATGCCCGTCACAACAGCAACCGGTCCGCTCAATTAATGCTCGCCTCGACGCTCGAGACCATCCTCAATCGCGGGCTGCCGCGCTCACCGCGCGCGCGCGAGCTCTGCACCGAGCTCGCGGGCCGCCGGATCGCCATCGAGGTGCACGGCATCGCGGATTTCACGGTCACCTCCGACGGAATCGGCCTGAAGGTCTCGAGCGGCGCTGCCGAGGGAGCCGAGGCGCGCGTGCGCGCCGGCCTGACGACCTTTTTCAAGCTCTCCGCCTCGGAGCCGGCAACGACCTTGCGTGGTGCGGGCGCGGAAATCGAGGGCGACGAGGCGCTCGCGGAGCGCTATCGCGAGCTCGCGCTGCTCCTTCGCCCTGACCTCGAGGAAGAGCTCGCCCTTGCAATCGGCGATGTGCCCGCGCACCAGATCGTGCGCTTTACGAAAGCGGCGTTCGGCTGGTTCCGCAGTGCCGCCGACACGACCGTGCGCAATTTCGCGGAATACTTCGCACACGAGCGCGGCGATCTCGTCTCCCGCTCCGAAGGACGGCAGCTGCTCGAGGGAGTCGATGACGCCTGCGCCCGCATCGACCGGATCGAGGCGCGGATTGCGCTGCTCGAGCAGCGCCTCGCCTCGCGGCGGCAGGAGAGCCGCGCGCCGTGAGAGTCCGCGTCCTCGCGCGGCTCTTTCAGATCCAGCGCGTGCTGCTCAAATACGGACTCGACGATTTCGTCCGCGCCACGCACCTGTACCGCCCGCTGCGGCTGCTCGTGCTCCTCTCGCCCGACATCTGGCGCGCGCGCCGCACTTCGGCGAGCCGAGGCGTCCGCCTGCGGCTCGCCCTCACGGAGCTCGGCCCGATCTTCGTCAAATTCGGCCAGGCGGTCTCCACGCGGCGCGACCTGCTGCCGTCCGATATCGCCGGCGAGCTCGCAAAGCTGCAAGACCAGGTCCCGCCCTTCCCGGGCGATGTGGCCCGCGCCATCGTCGAGCGCGCCTACGGCCGACCGATCGGCGAGGTGTTCGAGCGCTTCGATGAAGTCCCGCTCGCGGCGGCCTCGATTGCGCAAGTGCATGCCGCGCGCCTGCCGAGCGGTAAGGAAGTGGTCGTCAAGGTACTGCGCCCCGGCATGCGCGAAGTCATCGAGCGCGATCTCGAGGTGCTCTACGCGCTCGCTCGGCTCGCACAGAAATACTGGCCGGAGGGCCGGCGGCTCCGCCCCGTCGAAGTCGTCGCCGAATACGAGAAGATCATTTTCGATGAGCTCGATCTGCTGCGGGAGGCGGCGAACGCCGCGCAGCTGCGCCGCAATTTCGCGGGCTCGGACCTGCTCTATGTGCCGGAGGTGTACTGGGACTACTGCCGCGAGGGCGCCATGGTGATGGAGCGCATCCGCGGCATCCCCATCAGCGACATGGCTCGTCTGCGCGAGGTCGGCACGGACATCCCCAAGCTCGCGCAGAACGGCGTGCGCATCTTTTTCACCCAGGTGTTCCGGCACAACTTCTTTCATGCCGACATGCACCCGGGCAACATCTTCGTGCTCGTGGATGATCCGCGAAATCCGCGCTACGCCGCGGTCGACTTCGGCATCGTCGGTACGCTCGATCCGCGCGACCAGCGCTATCTCGCGGACAATTTTCTCGCTGTCTTCGACCGCGATTACCGCCGCGTCGCAACGCTCCACGTGGAGTCCGGCTGGGTGCCGCCCGAGACGCGCATCGACGAGATGGAGTCGGCGGTCCGCACGGTGTGCGAGCCGATCTTCGATCGGCCTCTGAAAGACATCTCTTTTGGAAACATCCTCTTGCGCCTGTTCGAGATCTCGCGCCGCTTCAACATGGTCATCCAGCCCCAGCTCGTGCTGCTGCAGAAGACGCTGCTCAATGTCGAAGGGCTCGGCCGTGAGCTGTACCCGGAGCTCGATGTCTGGAACACCGCGAGCCCCATCCTGCGCGAGTGGATGCACGAGCGGATGGGCGGCCGCGCTCTCCTGCAGAGCCTTCGCCTGCAGGTGCCCGAGCTGATCGAGGCCGCAAGATCCGCAGTGCCCCTGCTCAAGGCGGCCGTGTACCGCGCGCAGGACGGCACCCTCCGACTGCCGGACATGCCGCAGGTGGACTCACTCGAGGAGTCGCTACTCCGGCACGGCCGGCGATGGGAGGCGGCGATCATCGGCTCGGCCATTCTCCTCGGCGGGCTCATCTGGCTCGCCGTCGGCCGCAGCCCGCACTGGCCGGGCTGGGTCATGCTGGCCGCAGGCGCGGCCTGGGTGTTCGCCGCTCGTATTACCTGACCGCACCAACCCGGTGCAGCGGCTGGCCACGAGGCCGCCACGCCCTCCGGCGCGCTGCGTCACACGTGCTTTGCTGGACATGACCCCAACAGTCGGTAGACGCCATGCCGGCCGTGGGTTAGCCTCGCGCGTTCTTTCGGCACCCCCCTTTATGCAAGACGCCCGCTCGCTCACCGAAGGCTCGATAAGCCGCCGTCTGCTCACGTTCGCGTTTCCGATTCTCGTCGGCAACGTCCTGCAGTCGCTCGACGTGACCGTGAATTCGGTCTGGATCGGACGCTATCTCGGCGAGGCGGCACTCACCGCGAGCTCGAACTCGAACACGGTGCTGTTCCTGCTGCTCGCTGCGATGTTCGGCGCCTCGATCGCAGCCACGATCCTGATCGGCCAGTACCTCGGCGCGCGACGGCTCATGGACGCGAAGCGCGTCGTCGGCACGAGCACGAGCTTCTCCATGGCGATCTCCGCGGTGATGGCGGCGGTCGGATGGATCATCTGCGAGCCCCTGCTGCGGGTGATGCAGACCCCCGCCGAGGCGCTGCCGCTCGCGGTCGCGTACATGCGGGTGATCTTTCTCTATCTGCCGTTTCTCGTGATGTACATCTTCGCCACGTCCGTGCTGCGCGGCGCGGGTGATGCCAAGACGCCGCTCTATTTCCTGATTCTCAACGTGGTGCTCGACATCGGACTCAATCCGCTCTTCATCTTCGGGCTCGGACCCGTGCCGCGGCTCGGGATCGCAGGCTCCGCGCTCGCAACGCTGCTCGCCCAGGCGTTCAGCCTGATCGCGCTGATCGTCTACCTCTACCGCCGCAAGCACCCGCTGTGTCTGCACGGCGCGGAGCTCGCGTTCCTGCGCATCGATTGGTCGATCGTCGCGATCCTCATCGGCAAGGGCGTGCCGATGGCGCTGCAGATGCTCGTGGTCTCCTTGAGCATGATACTGATGATCTCGCTCGTGAACCGCTTCGGGATCGACACCACCGCAGCGTTCGGCGCCGCTTTGCAGGTGTGGAACTACGTGCAGCTGCCCTCGTTCGCGATCGGCATGGCGGTCTCCTCGATGGTCGCGCAGAACATCGGCGCCCGGAAATGGGAGCGCGTCGCGGCCACGGCGCGCATGGGCGTGCTCTACCAGTTCGCCCTCACGACCTCACTCGTGGTGCTGATCGTCGTCCTCAGCGCGCAAGCCCTCGGCCTGTTCCTGCCTCCAGGGTCGGAAGCGCTGCGTATCGGCATACATCTCAATCGCATCAGCGCCTGGAGCTTCATCTTCTTCGGCGTCTCGCTCGTGATCTTCGGCGTGGTGCGCGCGAACGGGGCCGTGGTCGTGCCCCTCATCGTGCTCATGTTCTCGCTGCTCGGCGTGCGCTTTCCGCTCGCACTCTCGCTCATGGGCCGGTGGCAGGCCGATGCGATCTGGTGGAGCTTTCCGATCTCCTCGCTCATCGCTGTGGTGCTCGCGGCTGCCTATTTCAAATTTGGTGGCTGGCGGCACGCACGCATGATGTCGCCCGAGGGAGGAGCGGGCGCGGCGGCAAACGTCGCACAAGAGCAGATCGGCGCGGGCTGAGCTCGCCTCGAGTGCCCTGCAGGCTCAGCCTGTTTCCGGCGCGGCGCCGCGCGGCTCGATCCAGATCGCACTGCCGTACGCGCAAAGCACCTCGTCCTCGTCGTAGAGCGCCGTGCCCGCCTCGTGTTTGCGGCCTGAGCCTCCGGCGCGCCAGCCCACCACCAGACATCGATCTCCGATCCGCACGCGGCGGTCGATATGGACGGTGATCTCCCCGAGGAGCGCGACCCGCGCGTCCGTCAGTGCAGCGAGCCATCCCGGACAGTCGAGCGCCGCCCACATGAACTCCGGACGGACCTTACCGTCCGCGGCCGCGAGCGAGTCATCGGCGACCCATGGAGATGCGACGGCCTCGCGCCCGTCGAGCGCGCCGGGGAATATTCGCAGGCCGTCGCCGCGCCGCCGCCGGGGACCACAGACAAAGCACGTTGGAAACGGATGGTGATCGAAGCCGACATAGTGCTGAGAGGCCTGCACGGCCTCAACGTATGTCGGCGGCCGAAAGGTTGGAGCCG
>DASXNC010000407.1:0-3963 GCA_036495325.1 Steroidobacteraceae bacterium | reverse complement strand
CGCGAGTGAGAGTCAGCGGGTAATCAGCGGATAGTCAGGGACAGTCAGCGGGTAGGTCAGCGGGTCACGCTAGCTTGCGCGGGATCAGGCGAGCTGCGCGCGCAGCGACCGCACCCGCCTGCGCTGCAATTTGAGCCGCTGCTCGATCTCGCGCAGGCGTTGCTGGAGGCGCGTCTGCTCCCAGTGCTCGATCGCGACGCGCTTCTTCTCCTCGAGCCACTCCTCCTTGATGCGTGTCCAGTCGCTCACTGCGGCGACGAACACCTCGTACTCCTGCGCAATGCGGCGACGGAGCTGCTCGATTTGTGTGCGCGCGCGGGCGGTGGCGGGCATCCGCTCGAGCTGCGCTTCGGCCCGGCGAAACTGCATGGCGAGCAGGGCGCGCTGGATCTGGAAGACGGGTGTGCGCTTCAGTCGGCGCGTGAGCCCGATGCATGCGAGGCCCGCAATCAGCCATTTCGTCGGGTCCCACTGCCACCACCGCACGCCGTTGCGGTAGTCGTGCGCAAAGACGTGGTGGAAGTTGTGATATCCCTCGCCGTGCGTGACGAACGCGAGGACCGGGTTGTCTCGCGCGGAGCTTTCGTCCGTGTAGGGGCGGCTGCCCCACATGTGCGCGAGCGAATTGATGAAGAACGTGAAGTGATGACTCAGCACGAGTCGCAAAACACCGGCGAGCAGCAACGTACCCCACACATCGCCCACGAGCCATCCTGCACCGATCGGGATGCCGAAGTTCGTCACGATCGTGAGCAGCGCGTAGTGGCGATGCTGGAAGGCGAGCAGAGGATCGCGCTTGAGGTCCGGGATGTTCGAGAAGTCCTCGAGGCCGCTCGGATAGTCACGCAGCATCCAGCCGATATGCGAGAACCAGAAGCCGCGGCCGGCCGAGTAGGGATCGCGGCCATCGTCGTCCACGTAGAGGTGATGGCGGCGATGCCCGCTGCACCAGGCGAGCGCGCTGTTCTGCAGCGCCATCGTGCCGAAGATGAGATAGAAAACCTTGAGCACGACGTGCGCCTCGTAGGCGCGGTGGGCCCAGAGGCGGTGATAGCCGCCGGTGATCGACATGCCGTTCGCCGCGAGGAAGGCGGCGCACAGTGCCCACTCGATGCCCGTGTAACCGTGCGTCAGTCCGCGCCACGGCACGAGCACGACGGCTGCGGCGAGCGTCAGGGTGAAGACGAGAACATTCGTCACAATGAGAGGCGGTTTGCCTCCGCTGAGTGCGGGTCGGCCATCGGCCGGTGCGGGTTTCGAATCGCTTTGGACAGGCTTGGACATTTCGGGTGCGGCCCTACGAGAGGCAGCCTAGGGCCTGGACACGGCCGGCCTGCGGCGGAGGACGAAACATAGCACGAACTTTTGCGCACTCAAGTGAAGTACGTCCAGAGTCCCTTGGTCCACCCAGCGGTCACGGGCCCCCTCAAGCGGATAAACCGCATGCACGTGGGTGCGGGTTCCGCCGCGCGGCGGGCAGGCGCTATAGTCGCGCTCCCGCAAGTCTCCGCCCATCCGCGAAAGAGGTCCGCCATGATCACGGTCAACGTGCTCTACCCGAACAAGGACGGCGCGAAGTTCGACATGGGCTATTACCTCGGAAAACACATCCCGATGGTCAAGAAACTGCTCGGACCTGCCCTGAAAGGGGTGGTCGTCGAGCAGGGCATGAGCGGCGCGGCGCCGGGGACCAAGGCTGAATATGCGGTTGTGTGCCACCTGCGCTTCGATTCCGTCGAGGCGTTCGAGGCTGCCTTCGCGCCGCACGCTGCCCAGGTGCAAGGCGACGTGCGCAATTATGCGAGCGAAGCTCCCGTCATTCAGCTGAGTGAAGTCAAGCTGTCTTGATCCGGCTTGCAAGGCTCACTGGCGCCGTCGCGGGCGCCGTCGCGCTCGCCGCGCTGCTCGCCAATCCGCTCAACGCCCTCGCGGCTCGCGCATACGTATCCAACGAGGACGGGCATAGCGTCTCAGTGCTCGATGCGACGAGCGGCAAGCTCATCGCGACCGTTCCCGTCGGCAAGCGCCCGCGGGGCTTGAAGCTGAGCCCCGACGGCTCGCGGCTTTATGTCGCCGTGAGCGGCCTGCCGAAGTGTCCGCCGTCCGTGCCTGATGCCGAGTGCGCGAAGCTCAAGCGCGACCTCACCGCCGACGGCATCGCGGTCGTCGACACACGCCACATGCGGCTCGTCGGGTTGTTGAAGGCGGGCTCCGATCCGGAGCAGTTCGACCTGGGGCGCGACGACCGGCGGCTCTACGTGGCGAACGAGGACACGGCGAGCGCTACGGTCGTCGACATCCCGATGGCCAAGGTCATTACGCGGATTCCCGTCGGCCGTGACCCGGAGGGCGTGCGTACATCCCCGGACGGCGCGTGGGTCGGCGTCACGAGCGAGACGGATAACACCGTCTCGCTCATCGACAGTCATCTCCTTCAGGTCATGCACGTCGTTCCGGTCGGAATGCGCCCGCGCGATCTGACGTACGCCCCGAACGGGCGCACGGCCTACGTAACGGGTGAGGTCGACGCTTCCGTCTACCAGTTCGCCGTTCCCTCGGGGATGCCGGTGCGCAAGCTCATCCAGTTGCGCCCTGAGGACCGGCCCATGGGAGTCCTGCTCGATGCACCGCGCCAGCGGCTCTACGTGAGCACCGGCCGCGGCGGCACGATCGCGGTGATCGGGCTCGAAGCGCGCGGCGCACGGCTCATCCGCGAGATCCCTGTCGGCGCGCGACCGTGGGGTATCGCGCTCACGCCGAATCACCGCCTGTTATTCAGCGCGAACGGCTCCTCGAACGACGTGAGCATCGTCGATACGCTGACGCTTCGCGTCGTCAAGAAAGTGCCGGTGGGCAGCTCGCCCTGGGGTGTCGTGATCGGACGCTGAACGGGGCGCCCTTTGCGGCTATTCTCCAGGGATGGACCCCCTCGATTCCTTCCATCCGGCCGTCGCCGCCTGGTTCCGCGGTACGTTCTCCGAGGCCACGCCCGTGCAGGGGCAGGCGTGGCCGGCGATCCGCGCGGGCCGGGACACGCTGATCGCGGCGCCGACCGGCTCCGGTAAGACATTTGCCGCCTTCCTCGCCGTCCTCGACAGGCTGCTGCGCGAGGGGCTCGAGCGCGGGCTTCCCGATGAGACGCGCGTCGTCTACGTCTCCCCACTCAAGGCGCTGTCGAACGACATTCAAAAGAATCTCGCCGCGCCGCTTCACGGCATTCGGGAGGCGCTGCCGGCACTCGCGCTGCCCGATGTGGAGATTCGCACGCTCGTGCGCACAGGCGACACGCCCCCGCACGAGCGCGCGAGCATGCGCCGGCGGCCGCCGCACATCGTCGTCACGACGCCTGAGTCGCTCTACATCCTGCTCGGCTCCGAGTCGGGCCGCCGGATGCTCGCGACCACCGAGACGGTCATCGTCGATGAGATCCACGCGGTAGCGGCGACCAAACGCGGCGCGCATCTCGCGCTCTCGCTCGAGCGGTTGCAGGCGCTGGCGGCCGCGCCGCTCACCCGCATAGGGCTGTCGGCGACTCAAACACCGATCGAGGAGGTGGCGCGTTTTCTCGAGGGCGCGGGGCGAGGTCCCGACATAGGCGCGGGTCCGGGCCCGGCGTGCACGGAGCGCCGCTGCACGATCATCGATGCGGGCCACCGCCGGCGGCGCGATCTCGCGCTCGAGCTGCCCCCGGCGCCGCTCGAGGCCGTCATGTCGGGCGAAGTCTGGAGCCACCTCTACGACCGCCTGGCCGAGCTCGTGCGGGAGCACCGCTCGACGCTCGTTTTCGTGAATACGCGCCGTCTCGCCGAGCGCGCCGCGCGCCAGCTGTCCGAGCGGCTCGGCGCCGAGCACGTCATGGCCCATCACGGCAGCCTTGCGAGGGAGCGGCGGCTCGAGGCCGAGCAGCGCCTGAAGCGGGGCGAGTTGAAAGCTCTCGTCGCGACCGCATCGCTCGAGCTCGGC
>DASXNC010000406.1:0-1922 GCA_036495325.1 Steroidobacteraceae bacterium | reverse complement strand
GCTCTCAATCAAGTCGCAACTACCCGCCTCCAGCAGCAGGCGCCCTCAAAAGGAAGCTCCGAAGGCGAGCTCGACTACGCCGGCCGCCACTGGCGCTGGCATCAAGAGGTAACCGACGGGGAACTCCCCGGCATCCTGCGCATCAACGTGACCGTTCAGGCGGCGGACGCGCCTCAGGGCAAAGATGCGCCCTGGATCGGCTTCGCAAGCGCTGCGATCGGTGATGCCGTCGCCCAGCCGCAAAGCACGTCGCTCTACCTGGAGTATGCACAGCTGCCCGGGCCCGGCACGCCGAACGGCGCGGTCGAGCCGGCCCCGAATACTCCCACCGTGTCGCCGCCGCCAGCGAGCCCGTTCGGAGAACGCTAGTGCGCGCCGGATGCCCCCGCCCGCAACGCGGCTTCACCCTGATCGAGCTGCTCGTCGCGCTGTTCATCACGGCGATCATCTTCGCGATGGGCTATGGCGTCATCAATCAGGCGTTGAAGGATCGCGAGTCGCTCGAGGAGCGCCAGGGGCGCCTCGCTGCCGTAGAGAATGCGATGCGGGTGATGGTGCAGGATTTCACGCAGCTCACGCCCCGGCCGGTGCGCGACATACTGGGCCAGAGCCCCCTTTCCGATCTGATGGGCAGTCCAAACGGGATCTCGCTCACCGGCGGATCGCTGGGCTCGTCCGAGCTCGGTGCCGGCAATGGCGACCTTGGCACGAGCGGCGGCCTCGGCAGTTCCTTCGGCTCGAGCAGCTCCAGCAGCAGCAGCTCGAGTGCCGAAAGCGCAAATCAGGATACCGGCAGCGGGTTCGCGTCGGATTCCGACAATCAGGCGCCCGATCTCGTCGTTTTCACGCGCGCCGGGTGGGCGAATCCGGCCGGCATTCAGCGTCCGGCGCTCGCGCGGGTCTCGTACCGGCTCGAGAACGGAGTGCTACGACGCGTCGTGTGGCCCGAGCTCGATGTGACGCAGGCGACGACGCCGATCGTGCGCGACGTGCTCGATCACGTGAAGGCCGTGCACTTCCGCTACTTGACCGATGCCCGCCAGTGGATCGATCAGTGGCCGCCGATCACCACGGTCACGAGCTCGCCGCTTGCCGGCAACCAGCAGCTGCGCATACGGCCCCTCGCTGTGGAGGTCACTCTCGTTCTCGATGACTGGGGCACGGTCATGCGCATCATCGAGGTGCCCACGTGAGCGGACCACGGACCGGGCGCCGCGCCGGGCTGCGGCGCGAGCGCGGAATCGCGCTCCTCACGGCGATTCTGCTCGTCGCTCTCGGCACCATGCTCGCGACGGCCATCGCCTACCGTACAGCCATGACCTATCGCCGCGTTCAAGGGGATTTCGCGCTCGACCAGAGCGTTCTCGTCGCGGAGGCCGGCGAGGCGATCGCAGGGTACGCGCTGCGCGAGAGCCGCTCCAATTACCCACAAAACGATGCTCAGGGACCGTCGCCGGGGCAGCCCTGGACGATGCACTACGGACCCCTGCCGGTCACGGATGGCGTCACGCTCGAGGCCTGGCTCGAGGACATGCAAGGACGCTTCAATCTCAACAATCTCGTGGATGCGACGGGGGTGAAGGACCCGAAGGCCATCCAAGCGTTCCAGAGCCTGCTGCAGATCCTCGGACTCGAGCCGCAATGGGCCGAGAAAATTGCCGACTGGATCGACCAGGACACCGTCGTCGACTCGCCGGACGGGGCCGAGGACAGCACGTATCTCTCGCAGCTGCCGCCCTATCGCGCCGGGAACCGGCAGATCACGAGCGCGAGCGAGCTGCTCGCGCTGCCTGACTTCGGGCCCGATCGCTATGCGCGAATTGCGCCGTACGTCACGGCGCTGCCGCGCGGAACGAAGGTCAATGTTTGCACGGCCAAGCCGCAGGTGCTCGATGCGTTCAACCCGACCGGGGAACGGAACT